>JACKAQ010000003.1:0-300000 GCA_020634975.1 Calditrichia bacterium
GAAAAGGGCGGAGCCAAACAACTGAATTGAATAGCATATTACCCAATCGCCTTTCAGGAGAGGGGGATTAAGGGGGTGAAGTCTGACAATCAGGGGTGTATTAAAACAATCACATATTCATCTAAAACATCCCAATTTCATTTACGGATCAACATGTTTTAATCTATCGAAGCGACAAACAAAACCCCTCCCTCGCAAACCACACAATAATACGACTTGCAAGGAAAAAATTAATTCTTCACTTTCTCGGAAAATATCATATTAAATTGATCCGTTTTGCGTCTTCACTGACAGGACGCAAACAACTTCTTGCGTGTGGATAATTAAGAAAGGAGAAAAATTATCATGAAGCGCAATATTTTGATGACTGGATTGTGTGCCGTGTTAATGCTGGTTGTACTGGGTGCTTGTTCAAAAGTTCCTCAAGAACAATTGACCGCAACGCAAACAGCCATCGAAGCGGCAAAGCAGGCTGAAGTACAGCGATATATGCCTGAAGATTTCAACGCTGTAATGGATAGCATGAATAGTGCAATGGCAGAAATTGAGGCTCAAAACGCCAAATTTTTCATGTCTCGCAGCTACGAAAAAGCGAACCGCCAATTGAGCCAAGCCATGGAAATGGCTAATAACATGACTCAGGAAACGGAAACCATGAAAGCGCGCTTTCAATCGGATGTGGCAGAATTAACGGATTTCCTCAAAACCGAGATTCAGGAAACCCGCGACTTAATTGCTCAGGCGCCAAAAGGCAAGGAAGGAAAAGCGGCACTGCAGGCAATGGAAGCGGAACTGGTCGATTTGGAAAATTCATTAATCCAGGTTACAACGCTGGTTGATTCAGGTGATTTTCTTGCGGCTTACGATAAATTGACTGCAGGAAAACAAAAAGTGCTCGAAATCCAGAATGAGTTGAATGTGGCTATCGCCAAACACAGTGGTAGTGGCAAAGTAAACCGGAATGCATCGCTGAATTAAGGGAAGCACCTAAAGCTAAACATAAAAGAACTTTGACACTTGTTTTATTAAGCTCCGGTCCGCGAATTGCGGCCGG
The DNA here is from genome assembly GCA_020634975.1 of Calditrichia bacterium. Taxonomy (NCBI): domain Bacteria; kingdom Pseudomonadati; phylum Calditrichota; class Calditrichia; species Calditrichia bacterium. The sequence continues at coordinate 1,055 of JACKAQ010000003.1, forward strand.
GGCTTTTTTTCTGGACAAATCATTTTTTCGACTATCAAATATTATGAATATATGTTGGTCAAATGGTCAAACTGAAAACAGGCAATTGGATGTGGTTTTGGATGATCGGCGGAAGCGTAGCCATTTCCCTAGGCATGATATTTCTGCAGATTCCGGCAACTGCTCTGCCAGTTACGGCGGTTAACCAGTATCAGGCTGCGATGCGCGTTGCCGGGATTTTCAGGCACATCAATATGCACCTGATGAATTGCAGATGGCCGAATCCGAATGGCAAAAGCGATGGAGCTTTGGAAACTGGAAAATCAAAAATGGTTCTGGCAACGGGATTATTCAAGCGTGATTCAAACGCTGTCCACTGCCGCGACGCATGCTGAAATCGCCGGAAAAAGCAGCATACATCGCAAACAATCCATTATAGAAACGGTTAACAAACAATTGTCACGGATTTCCCTAAAAACCCGGTTTTTTGAAAAACAGTATGGCAATCTGCCATTAAGCAGGCAAATCAAAAAAAATCTGGGTCAAAGCGGGTTACTGCTTAACGAAGCAACATCAGCCATTGACCGGGGTGAAAACACCGTTGCCCAATCCCGGCTGGTTAAAAGCGAGGCTTTCATTGATCAGTCCATAACGGCATTGGAAAAACAATTAACCGGATATTTCGCAGGTCTTGCACAATGGCAAGTGTGGGTTAAAGACGCCATAAACCAGTCTAAACGCAATCGAGAGAATGTAATCATTATTGACAAAATGGCGCTGACGTGCAACATCTACAATGCCGGAAAATTGGTGTTTACTGCTCCGATTGAAATGGGACCCAACTGGATGGGTGATAAAATTCAGCGCGGAGACCGGAAAACACCTGAAGGCATTTATAGCATTAGCGACAAAAATCCGGGTCTCAAACAAGATATTACAAAGCATTGCTAATCAATTATCCGAACGAATTAGATCGCCGGAGATTTAATGCGGCAAAATCGACCGGGGATTTGTCACAAAAAGCGCAGATCGGCGGACTCATCGAAGTTCATGGGGACGGTGGCAAAGGGTTCCATTGGACAGACGGATGCATCGCCCTGACAAACACCGATATGGATCAGGTGTTTCAAAAAGCCTGGTCGGATGAGAATCGTTATTGTCGGTTCGCTTAAACCGATGAGCGCGTATTTCTCTAAAATTAATCTGTCTGTAAATTGAAAATTTGCACCATCGGAACAATGAAAATAGTAAAAACATGTTAGAAAATATCAGTCCGGTTGATCCGGAAAACCCATTACCGATACCCATCGAATCCCGTTCAGCTAATCCCATTCGAATTGGAAAAATGATGCTTTACGGCACCGGATGCGGCATTTGTTTGCTAATAATACTCATCGCATTTGCTTACCCATTACGGGAAATGTTGTTTTATTTAAGCCCCACCCAGCCCCTTACAGGTCCCGTTTCGGATGAAAACAGCATTCGCAAAGAAATTGTTGCCATACAAAAACGCATTGCTGTATTCGAAAAAAGAATACAACGATTAACGCCGAATAGGCCGTATCTGATTGTCAATACAATGGACAATTACTTTTATCTGAAAAAAGGCAGTGAAACCATTCGTGAAGGGCTTTGCTCGACCGGTAGTTACATTCTGCTAAAAAGCCACGACCAACGGGAATGGATTTTCAAAACACCTCGCGGCATGTTTCAGGTACAAAACAAATTAACGTCGCCCATTTGGCGAATGCCGGACTGGGCGTTTATTGAAGACGGTAAGCCTGTTCCACCGCCAAATGCCGCGGAACGGTTTGCCCGGGGTGTGCTGGGTGATTATGCGCTGTCAATCGGGCATGGCTACCTGATTCACGGGACGTTATATAAACGCTTTTTAGGCTTGCCGGTAACTCACGGATGCGTTCGGCTTAATGATGAGGACTTATACAGTGTATACCGTAATTTACAACCGGGTTCAAAAGTGTTTATCTACTAAACACACTTTTTTTCGAAACAGGTTCCCGGACAATCGTTTGAAAATTGCTTTTTTAGTGCCACTGTTGGTACCCGTTTTCGTCGGGTTCATTTGGGTAATCCTGTTGCCTTTCGTATATCCGGCACATGGTTTTTTTCAATCTGAAAACCCGTCAGCGCAAACCCACGTACTGCAGCAAAACACTGGTAATCCGTCTGAAACGGTTATCGATCATCAGATCCTGCGACAACTAAAGGAGTTAACGCATAAGGAAGCCTTTTGGAACGCGCGGATGAAATTATCCGGAAATGACTCCATTTCACTGTGTATCGATTTACAAAATAACCGGCTATGGCTGGAGGTTCTTGGTGTGAAGTTGCGGGAATCAGAAATAAAGGAAGCGGAAATTGATAATAATTTCCCTTACATCAGCCAAAATAGCGCATTTATGCAATGGCTCGCCAACCCATTTATATTACAACAGTCCTGTTCCACAACAGAAAAAACACCGGTAATCATCAAAAAAGCGCCAAAAGATACCATAGAAGCAAACCTGAACGATACCCAGCCGGTCGCTCCGGAAAAAGATGATGTTTTTTATCAATTGGAATTTTCCGGGAATTTGTATATCCGGATCAGCCAATCTCAACCGGCATCATTTTACGGAAACATTGAGCATTGCTTATTTACATTGTCTCAGGTATTTTCCGAATCGCTACGAACGGTTGGAGCAGTATTGCGATTGGAAATACCCATGCATCCATTGAAGATACATCTTGTTCTCGACAGAGAAGAAGCGAGAGCCATTTATCGCGCGCTCCCGGATAATGCTGCACTGGCAATCCAGTTTCCAGTTTACCAATAAAAGGAACCGATTTGCGGCGGGACAATGCCGAAGCATCTGAATTTTGTATGATCTATCAAAAAGTAATACTACATCAGCACCAACAAATGGGTATTGTGGTAGGTTAAGTGACTTAATATGCCCTATCTGGGTCAGGTAACCTGAGAGCCATCCGACTCAGATTGCATAACAATTTTATGCTGGAACTCATCAAACTTGAACGGTTTGCTCAAATAATCATTCATTCCGGCGTTCAAACATTTTTCCCGGTCGCCCTCAAGAGCGTTGGCTGTCAAAGCAACAATTCTCAGGGAATCAAAAGCGGTATCATTTCGGATTTGACGCGTCGCTTCAATGCCATCCATTTCCGGCATCTGAACATCCATTAACACCAGATCGTATTGTTGCCGCTGTATAGCTTCCAATACTTCCAGTCCGTTGCTCACCAGATCTGCATTGTATCCCATTTTTGACAGGATTCTCAGAATCAGTTTTTGATTAATTTGATTGTCTTCCGCAACCAGAATTTTTAATGGATACTTCTCAAATAAATGGGTATCAAGCGTTACGGGTTGTATACTTTTTTTGCGGATGATCGATTTCTTCCTGCTCAACATAAGCTTCAACGCAGTATACAACCTGTCCATCTTAATAGGTTTTTGAACAAATTCGGTGTTGGCATTGTCCAGAAAACGGGAAATTTCCGAAGATATATCCAGTGAACTCAATAATATAGTAGGAATGGATCGTTTACTATATTGCCATATCTGTTCTGTTAATGTGACACCATCAACGTCTGGCATCTGGTAATCCATCAGGATAATATCAAAATGCTGTCCGGATTCAACAATTGCCATTGCTGCTGTATTATCGCTTGCGATATGGGGTACAAGTTGCCACTTGTTGCATTGCATGGCAAGTATACGGCAATTGGTCTGGTTATCATCCACAATCAAAACCTGTTTGCCTTTAATTACGTCCGGAATGTGAATGTCTTCCGGTTGATGCTGAGATACCACCGTCATCTGAACGCTAAAAGTAAAGACAGAACCGATACCCGGTGTACTCTTAACACCGATATTTCCGCCCATTAGCTGAACCAATTTGGAGCAAATTGCCAACCCCAAACCGCTGCCACCAAAACGCCTGTTAATCGATGAATCTGCTTGCGCAAAGGCATCAAAAATTTTGGTAATCTGACTGTCGGTTATGCCAATTCCCGTATCCTTGATAGAAAACTCAAGTGTTGCAATATTGTTGTCTATTTCAACTCGTGAGATGGATATCAGGATTTCACCTTCTGCGGTAAACTTGATGGCGTTACCGACAAGATTAAACAAAACCTGCCGGAGACGGGTGGCATCGCCACGCAAGATTGCAGGCACATCGGATTCGATGATATTTAACAAATCAAGGTTTTTGTTCTTTATCGACGGAGCCAACAGGTCTATCACTTCATCAACCATACCTTTAAGATTAAAATCGTGTTCCTCAAGTCTCAGTTTGCCTGAGTCTATCTTGGAGAAATCCAGAATATCATTTATTATGGACAGCAGGGTTTCCCCACTAACACGTATGGTTTCTACACATTCCTTTTGCTCACAGTCCAAGGGCGTTTCAGAAAGCAGGCTGGTCATGCCGATGACCCCATTCATCGGGGTTCGGATTTCATGACTCATCGTTGCCAGAAAATCGGTTTTTGCCTTTATTGCAATTTCTGCATTGTCACGGGCTTCCCGTAAATCATTTACCATTGCGTTAAACGAAGACGCCAACATGCCAAATTCATCTTGTGAATCAATACTTACTTTGGCATTCAAATTCCCGTTCCCGACATCGGAAAAGGCCTCGGTCAGTTTGTTGATCGGTTTGGATATACTTGTTGCAAAGAAATACCCCAAAAGCACAGACAAAACCGCCCCGATCAAAATGGTAAGCCAGTTCATCAAAAATGCTGTTTCGGTTGACTGATTCGCTCGAATTTCGCCCTGGGTGAGCAGCCGGTTTTCGTAGTTTATGGCATTGTTGATAGATTCAAGGATATCTTCCTCAATTTCCTCGATTTCTTCTTTGATCGCTAAAACCTCGTCCCCTGAGAGAAGAAATATTTGTGGGTTAATTTTCCGGGAGATGGTACTTCTCAATGAGTCAATATGCAGGTTTATACCGGTTATGTGCAAAACCTGGGTTTCGTTTTCAGCATTTGACCGGTATAATGCCAGTAAAGTATCCAACTCTCCTGCGGTTTCCTGATATTCCGCAATTTCTTCTATCAGCATTTCCCGGGCAGAAGCTTCATCTTCATCACTCTCATCAATGTCTTCATTCAAAGCTTCCGGTGCAAAATCCATATAAAACAAACTTATGTCTGAAGAGCGTTGTTCATCAAGCCATTCACTTAAAACGGCATCATCCTGGCTTTTCTCAATTATCAGAATACCACTGATAACCGATTCCATCATTCGCATGCAATGGCTTTCAATATCATTAAGCAACATAACACGCGGCATTAGTTTGTTGGAAATCCGGTTTAAATTACCAATCACCTCTTCCCGGAAAATATGATTGTTAACACTGATTAAAATGTTAATAACTGTAAATACCAGAAATGCGATAACCAGCTTTTTTTTAAGATTCATATCTTACAATACTCCAAAAATTCAATCCGGTGTTTCATCACCATTTAGTGAAAATTCTATAGAAAATTGGGCAATGATACGGTATGTATCCGCAGGAGATGACACACCGATGGGTATAGCAAATCCAAATTCATACGAACCATAAGTGCTAATGATACCCGGTGTAACATATATTTCTGCAATTTCATCCGCTGTTATCCAGTTCAGTTCTGTCGAAACACAAAATGTTCTGAACGGATAAATTATCCCGCTATTCATAAATATACCGGGCGCATCATCCGTTTCTGATGTTAGGGATATTTCACCGCCAACTTGCGTAAATATATGCGCATCATTTAGCCAGTTTAAATCCATTGCTGCAATAACATAGGGTTCAACTGCCGGATCATCTTCATTAATGCCATCAGTTCCGCCGGTCGGCAGTTGCAAATCCAACCCAACCGCCGACTGTATGTTGCGATGCCCCGGACTCAAGAAGCGCCATTTTGTTCCAATTTCAACATCACCGGGTCCGGATATATTTCCGGATAAGCTATTTTCTTGATGGACATATCCCATCCAGGAAAACTCAATCTGCCAACTGTCTGAGAGGCCATATTCAATCGCAACCGGTGAGCTGAGCAGGTTTACCGGTCTGCTATTCTGTAGGTTAGGAGAGATGGTAAATTGTAATTCACCGCTTTCCTGCGGATAAACCAATTCGGATTGAAACACATCCTGGATTAATTGCTCCGGATGTGTTTGGGCAAACAGAAATGTGGAGCAGCATAAAAGCAAATAGTGTAACGTTCGATATAACATATTCATCCCTGAATAAGGTAAAATAAAATTATGCTGTTTATTAATACAATAGCCGGAAAGCATCCGGTTATTTAGGAAAATCTGCAAAAAAACTGCAAACTGTTATTGGGTGTAATTATCGAATCAAAATATTCGTACTTTAGCGAAAATGATGTAAGGTAAACAGCGGTATTATGGACATTCCCGCAATTTTTAAGCGGAATCCATAAATCTTGAGCGAGTGGATACCTGATATAAGCATTTTGACATGACAAACCCGCTGGAATTTACCTATTGCATAAACTATTGATACGTGAAAAAACACAAGAAAAGCGATCCTGACGAAATTCTCTATCATTTTTAACCGCAAATTTTTGCAAATTTACACGAATGAATCATCAACAATCCCCGAAAATTTGTTTCAATTGCGGTTTAAACAAAAAAGCGCCTTGTTTTATCAACAAACCGTATTCCCAACTCAATTCACGGATAAATAAACCGGACATTTCTACCCCCTCGAAAAGACAAAAAACCACCACTTGCACCAGACAAAAAGTTACTGTAACTTAAACCAGTACTTGGAAACATTAAAAAATACCATCATACAAAACCAATTCAATTAAAAAGATGTTAAGCATAAACTGTAATTGGCACAGTGACACATAGAATCAGGAAGAAATATTACAGCAACCTTTTCTTATTACATCATCATTTAAGATTTTTACAAAACACCTTTGTGTCCTTCTGTGCTTCTGAGGCTAAAACGCGTAACTCAGTTATATAATTTAGATGAAAGCTGTGATAATTTCCATATTCCTAAAATAGAACTGTGCAGACGCTTATTAATCAAGACCGGTGAAACGACAGAAAGCGGTAAAAGCTATGACTGAAATGATTGAACGTATCGTCAAAATGCTGGTGGACAATCCGGAAGAAGTAGCCATAAAAGAAGTTGTTGGCAACAATGTCAGGATTTATGAATTGAAAGTAGCCAAATCCGATTTTGGGAAAGTAATCGGCAAACACGGTCAAACAATCGGCGCCATCCGGATATTGCTAACTGCAGCATCCGCGGCAAAAGACCGCCACCGCTGTATACTTGAAATTATTGAATAACAAACCAGAAAAACAACTGTAGCCGGGTCCTTCCCCAATAAAAGCCCCCCTAAATTATTTTAAATAAGCCCGGCTGCAGTATTATTTTAGGTAGTAGTCAGAAATGTCCGGTTTCAAATTTGCGTAGCGCCAAAACAAACTCAATTCTGCACGCAGGGCATGTCATTCCAGCAATCTTAAAGCGGTAATCCATAAATCTTGAGCAAGTGGTTGCCTGATAAAAGCCTTCAAAAAATGCCAACCTGAACCACAAAAAAAAGCCCCGAACAAATGCTTTCACCTGTTCGGGGCTTGATAAATGTATTGCTTAACCAAACGTTATTACTTCAACAAAATCATACGCTTGACCAGGTTTATCCTATCACCTTTCAATTGATATAAATAAAACCCGGAGGGTAAATGCGACGCATCGAATACCACCTCATGAACACCACTTTCCAATCGATCTGCAACCAATGTTTCGACGCGTTTTCCGGTAATATCAAATACTTCCAACCGGATATCCGATGCCACCGGCAATTCAAAAGAAATGGTTGTTGTGGGGTTAAATGGATTTGGATAATTCTGGGATAATGCAAACCCGGATGATACTGTTTCACCACCCCGATCATCGATCCCTGTAACGGTGCTGATAAGGTAACCATATCCGGATGCATCGGTAAACAGCGGGTCGGTATTACCGGATTGGCTCTGGATATTGGCAACCTCATAGTTCGATTTGGAAACCCAACTATATTGGATATAAACTTCTTCGCTGCTGGAAATAACAGATCCATTTAAGATCGTCTTGTTAATTGTTTTGACATCGTCCCGGATCCGCAAACATTCAAAATCACCGATATCCAGTTGCACCGTTCCCCAGGCATCAACCAACGTAACGGTTGAGTCAATACTTAAGAAATAAAAGGATGTATCAGGACCTAAGAATGTCGTATCGCTGCTGACTTCCGTCCATGTATCATTAAAATTAAGCGGCAATGGTGATACGGAATTATCGTCATAGGAAAAGATAGTTGTATCCATCGGCGGGTTTGTTTGCGAAAAAACAGAGGCAAACCCAATGTTGGAAATAGAGGAACTGGCAACTTCCAGATATCCGTAAAATTCAAATGAGTTGCCCGGATCAGGGTCGAGATCGGTAACATGTTGCACAAAATTCGCTTGCGGAAAGCTGTCCGCATATGCCGTTTGTCCGGGAGATAAAAATTCCGATCGGTAAATTAACGTGTCCTGAACATCCATCGACCGGAAATCCCAGATCTGGTTTGCGCCGGGCAAGCCCACATTTACCGGAATGCTAAACCGTTCATCTTCGATACTTACCTGGGATGTGCCGATTAAACCGAGAATATCGCTGGATGTAATGGTTATCTGTGCAAATCCAACCGTTGAGAAACTATAAACCATCAAAAACGCAACAAGCCACATATTCGCTTTGTAAAATTTTTTCATATTACCTCCGTTCAGATTAAAATTAATAAGCCAGGTTTACAATAATAAATGATGTTACACGCTGATAACGAATTAGCATCCTGTCTAGCACAGAGCGCGTATCGAAGGATGCGGTTGTTTACCGGAATTCCGCACCCTTCGATACGCCCCATTGGGGCTACTCAGGATGCTGGTTTGTTTTGATTCACGGCGTAACAGCTGTTAAATAACAGCTGTTACGCATTTTGATCAAACTGTTTGAAAATATTCAGACGTAGCGGAAAACATGTTTCAGTTGCGAAACGCATGTATGCGTTCCCTACCAACAAAACGTCTGCTATTGTAGGATTCGCACATGTGCGAACCGCAGTTTCGTGACCGCGTAACGTCAGATAATAAAACATCTCCACTGTTCCGGTGACAGAATTAGCCAAATTTTCCGTGCTTTTTCCGGAATGGTGAATAGTTACGTGACCTCAGTAAACTAAGTTGCTGAATAAAAATCGGAATTGACACTTGTCACTATTTCAGTGAGATATCAAAAGAAATCGCGGTTTGTCAGATTAAATTTTAATTTAACAAATTTCCACACCAGTCATTCCTGCAATTTTTTTAGCGGGAACCTATTTATTTTCAATACTTTGGATGCCCGATAAAAGCGTGCGGGCATGACCCGAAATTTACAAACCATTATTGTTCTGAATTTATTGTGTGCACTAAATTTCTTTTTTAAAGTTGTTAGCCCGCAGATATGCTTAACCTATGGTATCAGCAGTGCTTTTTCTCTTTTTACTGCTCAATTGTTACGTTCGTTCGTAATGAAGTATCACTATTCCACTGTCGCAAGTAATTGATTTTTTGAGCTTTAACGATTGCCAGTTTTCTATCTCTCCAAAAGCAGCAACGCCTTTCCCAATGGCAATGGGATTGATAAAAAAGTGAAATTCGTCAATCAGTTCCTGCTTGATTAACGAAGCGACAAATGAACTGCCACCATATACGATAATGTCTTTACCATCCTGATGTTTCAGTTTATGGATTTCGTCTGCCAGGTTTCCTGTTGCAAGCTCTGTATTTTCCCACGGTGATGTTTCAAGTGTCTTCGTAAAAACAATTTTCTTTTGGTTGGCTTTGATTTTAGCTACTTCATGCATTGGATCTTCCGGATGTTTATAGGCATCAAGCCAATAGGGTAGATAGTCAACGGCTAATTTTCTACCGATTATTTCAGTGTCTGCTGAGTTAGCCAGGTCAAGAACATACTGTCTTATTTCGTCCCAAGCCCAGGTTACCCATTTCTGTTCGTCATTTGGTCCTGTCGAATTAAACCCGTCAAGCGTAACCTGCATTTGTAATTTCAATTTTCTCATCATCTTGTTTGCCTGTTTATTGTCTGTTTTATATCATTGTTACCGGTTCCTATTTATTTAATTCACCCAGTTTTTCAACCTTCTTCAGCCATTGTTGACGAAACTCATCTGTTGAAAGTCGTATAGGTCCAATTGGTGTTATTTTTACAGACTTTACTCCGATAAAATTCATTGTCAGTTTTTTCATCGCGCTATGTGACGGACTTTTGTAAATCAATCTATAATACCAATTTGGCTGGTCCATTGTGCAAATTAGTCGAGCTGTTTTTCCATTAAAATATTTGTCCCACCATACTGAACCTTCTCTTTTTTTAAATGCAAATCCAGGTAATAAAACTCTGTCTAGAAATCCTTTCATAATTGCAGGCACAGAACCCCACCAAACTGGATAAACCCAAACTATATGGTCAGCCCATTTTAGTTTTTCTTGGGCTTCTAATAAGTCAGGTTCAAGTTCTGTTCGTTTTCTGTAACCAAATTGGAGGTTAGGATTGAAATTTAATTCCCTGATCCTGATTTCTTTTACTTCAGCAGACGATTTTTTTGCGCCGTTCCTGTATGCTTCAGAAAGTCCATAATTGAAGCTTTCTTTATCGGGGTGGCCGTTTATAATCAGAATTTTCTTTTTATTCATATAGCAATTGTTGTGCTTTCGAAATTTTATTTAAAATTGTTTGTCAAATGAGGATTCGAACATTGCATGTATCCCGAATGAAATTACCTTTACTTGATTAAGCTTATGCCGAATGTATCGAGAAAACATTGACGGTTCAATACATTATTCTGGGCTATTTTGAAATTTGCCTTATAATTTAGAATCTTTGTTCCAGATATGCTGTAATTTCCCACAATGATCACGGCGCCATACTGAAATTTGACACGTAATCCTCTCTTAAACGAATAAACCACTTTGCGCAGGAAAACAACGAAGCATCCGGGTTTTATGTTACCCATCGAATGGCGACACAACCTGACTGCGATTTGGCATACACTATCTGCCAATATTTCATGCCCCAATGCAATTGGTAAACAGCTACATCGCAATTGCTGCTTGCCCGGCTATCATAGCTCCTCGCTCGGGTGCAAAATAGAGCAGCTACCCCGTAAATGCGGGACTTCCGGTTGTAACAAATTAGTGCCCGGGTGCAATTGTGAACAGCTACTTCATAATGGCAATACGCCCGGCATACCAGGATATCCGTCTATATTTAGGTGGGGATTACTACGAAACACCAAAATCGATAACGATCTAACGAAATTTTCCACAACAAATTGCAAAATTGAAATGGGCAACACTTTTGCAAAATCATTTATTGCGAAATTCATTCGACTTGTTTTTAAATTTATTATACCACCAGATGATCAGGGGTGTGTAAAGACAATAGGTAATACCACCAACAATCGAAGCCCAAATAAACGACACCTGATTGAAAACCAAGGTAAGTGCAATTGAAAGCAACGGCACGGAAAACATAATTAGTAATCGTTGTTTTTGGGATTTGGTATAAAAAATCTCGTATTCGTTAAGCTGTAATTCCAACTTGATGGTGTAGGCTCTATGGTAAAACAAAAACAGCACAAGATAAAGGGCAAAGGCAACAAAACCATAGTAAATCATCAAATAGGGTACCTGGTTTCCTTGAATGTTTACGGCAATATCTGTACTGAAAAAAAAGTTGGTTAGAAAAAGCGTTAAAAAGCGTAACGGATACACATAAAAAATTACCAATGCAATAAACAATGTATTTAAGACAGTCAGCTTTGTGTCATTCAGGGAGTATATCTCCGAAAATCCCAAATGTTCGTTCCAAATCAAAATAATAAATGAGATGCTGATTAAAAAAGCGGGCAGCGTTTTAGTAAAAACCAGCAAGTCGCCAAATGAATTGGGATTCGATAAATTGAAAATCAACAGCGTTATGGCGATGCCAAATACAGCGTCAGTCAAATTGTCCAGTCGTGACGCATTTTCACCCCGGTAATTGATTCTTGGGTCGTGTTGTTTGTTCTTATATACCGCATTTCTCATATTCAGTCTATCTGTTTAACACGTTGCAAGGTTCATCTGTTTTTTATCCGAAGAACATAATATGTTGGGTTGCAGCATTCACAATTTTCATATTCCCGTATTTTTATTGAATTGCCGGATCTGAACAATCGCAATTTATCTTTCGGGAGCGATGCGCTGCACTTTAAGTTGTTCGGCAACGTGATCCAGTTTGCTAATCTTCTCATTTAGTCGGCTGCGCAAACTCGCTGCGGATTCGGATGACCCATCCCTTTTGGCCAACCAGTCCAGATTTCTTTCAACCATCCCATATGCAATTCGCAAATTCCCGATCGCATCCAGATCATTTTGCGTTTTGATGATTTCAATCAGTTCTTTCTCAATTGCCGGAATCATTTCCCGGGAGGGATGAAAGCGCATTTTATACATATTCACAATCGCCAAATGGTTCACCGGCGAAGGATGCCCCGGCAGCAATTGTTTGGCGCGATAATATTCGATGGACACATCTTCATCTCTCGGTATCCGGTTGAAATATTCCTTCCCCCAAAACTTGCTGTTCCCCAGCATGATGTGCGCAAACGCGCGATTCATGCTGTCCTGCCGATAGGCATTTTTATCGAGGTAGTTTTGAAAAGAATTGGCACTCAGCCGGTAGTTGCCTGCCATGTATTGCACAATACCCTGCGCCAGTTTTACAACGCCCTGCAGATCTTCAAATTGTTTTTTGGTATCCAGAACGGTGTGGCGAATCCAGCCGGTTTTGCCGCTGCGGGTGCTGATTTTCGTCCAGTCGTTTTGTTTATCGATCAAATAATACGTATCGCCCATTTGCAATTGTCCGGTGGATGGCGCATTGAGATCCGGCGATTCCCGAAGCGTAACCGTTTGCCGGTAAAACCGGCTGAGGTCTTTCAACGTTTGCATGGGCAACCGGAGTGGCGCAAAGTTCACCTGCAATGTTGGGATGGCTGCTTTTAGCGTATCGCGGCTGTATTGATCGGGGATCATCAACCCGAATGCGGATACGGGGAATTCTTCCCGGGGCACCAATCGCAAATGCGGATGCAGCCAAACGTCCGTGCTGTCCTCGTAAAATTCGCCCCAAATAACCACCAGCGCATTCTGGTTCAGCGCTTCTTCGTGTATGCGTTTCGGCGTCAATTCGATGCGTGTTTCGGTCTGTCGCAGGTTAATCACGCCAACGCTCGTCACGCCTTCGATAGTGCCGAGTACCTGTTGCGCAATGATCTGGGAAATATCCCTGCCCCAATCGCTCAACTGCGGCGAGTCAAACTCCAGCACCAGAATTTTGTGTTTGACCCCCTGCAATCGCGGTGGTCCGCCGATCCGGGAAATGTCGCCCGCAACGGCGCTGCAGCAAAAGGCTAACAATAAAACGAGATGTAAATATTTGTTTTTCATTACGAAATGCCTGTCAACAATTTTATTAGGTATAACCGTTACACTTCGACTTCGCTCAGTGTGACATTGGTTTTCGTCATCAGCAAAGTCCGCGGTTGTTTTCCCGAGCGAAATCGTCCGTTGTCGTCATCAGCAAAGTCCGCGGTTGTCGTCCTGAGCGAAGTCGAAGGACAAAATAACATTAAATTCATAGACAGAATACCAACTACATTCGATCTCAAAACGGCGTAATTTCCCCGGCGATGTTGTTTGCGTCCAGTTCGTCCAAACGCCGTTGCAGCACCGGTTTGAATTCCGCCGGAATTGCGTCCAAAGTTTTGGCGTGCAAAAAGCAATCGCGGGCCCGCTGCACGTTTCCGTTTCGCAAATAGTGATTGCCCAGCACAAAAGACGAAAACGCCAGATACGCTGGATTCACTTTTGCGTCCGGCTGAAACAGCTCGAACACATCATTTTTGTAAGTGATGGGGCTGTAACCGGTCACGTTGTCGTTTTCAAGCGCGGTAAATGTGATCACCGATTGCAACGCCTCGTTCCCGCCCTGCAACATGCCCCAAATAATGCCCGGCGCGTTCAGCCGTTTGCCAAATGAGGTTGCAGCGTTCGGGGCGCTCACCGAAAGCCCGTCGCAACGCAGCACGCTGATGTCCGTTTCATCCAGCAAATTGTAGCTCTCCAAATGGTTTCGAATACCGCGATCGAGCTGGTAATTCAGCCCGTTCAAAAACGGATCGACAACGGATTCATCCATCCCCACCGGTTTTAAATCGAACATAAATAATGTGATAGCATCTGTCTGGTTACTGGCGCAGGCGTCCAGTTTCGGGAAATATTCGGCATACACATCAGAGGTCAGCACGACAGCCCACTCCGTCGGATCGACCTGCCCGTTGGCAAAAGACACCGGTTTGGCAAATGTGCCGTAACCATCGCGGGTTACGGTCAGCTCCCATATTGCACCGTCATCCAGCAGCGATTGCACTTTACCCCATTCGAAAGCCAGGCTGAACGAGCCGTCCTGCCGAGACTGGCTGCGAACCAGATATTTCGATTCGCCGAATGATGATATCAGCGTAACAACTGCGTCGCTGATCGGTTTCTCGTTGATATCGCTGAGCACCAACCCGGACAGCTGCCCGATTTCCGCGCGCGGCTGCGAATTCGAATTCGATATCGCAATTGCCGGCGAATCCGTACCGCTGCCGCTGGTGCTGTCCGAAACGCTAAAAATGAAATCACCGCGATCCAGCGCTGCATCGTAAATTTTCCCGTATTGCGGATGCTGGCGATTCTGGCTGTAATGAATCACCCGGTCTTTCAAAAACAAACCGAGTTCGGTTCCGGTCAGATAACCGTCTTTTGGCGCTGTATCGGCGTCGCCGTTGAGCGCCCGCAAAAATTGCTGTTTGAAAATGCTCACATCCGGCACGGTTTCGTTGGCATCGCCGGCGGTGATAAATTGTCGAACCGGCTCTTTCGCCGCATTCAATACGGTTGCAGAGGGTGAACCGCGCATCGTCGAAAACATCGAGCCGGAAAAACAGCTGTCAAAAATGAACAGCACATGTTTGGACTCGATGCGCCGGGAATAATTGAAAAACGCGTCCATATCCAGCGCACCCTGTTTGAAATTGGCACGTTTCACCGGATCATCTTCATCCGGTTCGGGCGGCATCGGCGCATCCGCCGGAATGATATAACCCATGTTGATGCCCTGCGCCAATTCCATACTGTGACCGTGTCCGGCAAAATAAAACAGCAAGCGGTTTTGGGGATCAGTGCCTTTTAAATTGACAAATTCGCCAATGGCGGCTTCGAGGGTGGATTTATCTGGATTTTCCAGCAGTTGCACCTCGAAACCCTGTGCTTCCAGCGCGACGCGAACTTCCAGCGCATCGTTCAGCGCGTTTGCCAGATCCCGCCAGCCATTTGTGTAATCGCTGACGCCGACAACCAGCGCGTAACTGTTCGAATACAGAGGCTGGTTGCTGCCGTCCGACGCAAGAAAAATTGGTTCCGCTCCGCGCGATTGGGCAAAAATCTGGCTGGTAAATAAAAGAATAGCAAAAAAATACTTATTCATCGGTTGAACCGTTTCATTTTTTCATCTTTTCAGTTGAGCAAATATACACATCACTCAGTCGGAAAAATTTGCAAACGTCACAATCGATCAAAAATCATCCCGATATTCCACCGTTCCATCGGGATTCACCAACGCCATCCGCAGCCAATCCGGGTCTGCCAATTCCATAAAATTGTTGTGTATTTCCTTTTTGGTGGCTTCGTACATCAGGTCGAAGGCTTGCCCGGCTTCGGCGGTTTTCCACAATTCGGATGTCTCGATCACCAGTGGCTGGTTCGGGCAAATCGTGAACAACGAAACCAGCGCCGGATTTTGGGGATTGCTCAACCGTGCTTTTTCATTATACAAACGGGTGATTTTCATGGATTCACGTTCGAGTACACCCTGCCGAATGTTCATCACCCGGAACAGCCGTTTGAACACCGATTTGTGATCTGCTTCAGCTTCAAAAGAAGCATTTAACGGCAACACAAACAACAGGTTACACTTCTCAATCCCGGCACCAAACCGCAGCGGCAAATTATCCACAACGCCACCATCCTCAAAATATTTCTGGTCGATTTCCATATATGGGAACATCGGCGGCAAATCCATTGATGCGAAAACAGCCATTTTCATGCGCTCCAGCGCGTCTGCCTCGTCATTCTTTTTAATCAGTTCGTATTCTTCCGGCGGCACAACCGGTTCTTTTCCAACGGCTTTTCCGTGCTGCCATTTGGTGCGTTCCATTTTTGGCAGCGATGCATTATTGGTGGCAAATTCCAGTTTTCCGGTTTCCACGTTGGATCGGGTGAGGTAAAAATGCATGGCTTTATCGGGATCGTCAAACAAATGTTTCATCAAATATTGCTGCACGGACGGGTGATTTTTGAAAATATCCAAAAATGTTTCCTGCCACGGGGTGGTGTGCAAAAATGAATTTTTCGCCAACGGAAAATATTTGGCGAAATCCACTAATCCTTTGATATTCACTGATTTCCACCATTTTTCGTGAGCGCTCATTTCCCCTGTTGCGGGTGGTTTTACCAATCCTGCCAACCAAAACATGGAATTCCACGAGCCAATGGACGTTCCGGCAATCATTTTCACTTTGTCGAGCGCGTTGTTTTCTTCGAGGAATTCGTAAATCGCTTTCAACGCGCCGGCCTGATACGCGCCTTTTGCACCGCCACCAGCGTTGATAATCCCGATCCGCAAATCCTGAATACCGTATTTTTCCACAAATTCCTGTAAAACGGTGCTTTTTCCGGGCGTCGGCTGTGCGGGGTCGTGCACATCCATCTGCGGTTTAAACCGGGCTTTTTGGTTGAATACCGCCGCAACGTTGTAACTGACCACCAATCCCGCCAGCGTAATGAGCACCACAACCAATCCTTCGAAAAACACGGGAATCACGCCAAACACATATTCCAACTCACCGGAAAAGGCGGTTTGGGCAAGTGAACTGGTGAACGTAATTTTGGTGATCGCTTCCGCGATGGTGCGCAACTCAAAATATTTCAAAATGGTGGAAATAATCACCAACCACAGCAGCAATGAAACCACCATCCCAACGGAAAAACGCCAGGGCAGCCGTTTGAGCCAGCCATAAATAAATTTTATCAGATTCATATATTCATCTCCGGAAAGTAATTTGGTAAGTGATAAAAAAAACAGAAGCTTATAAGCTGATAATCAGGTCAGCAAAATGGTTTTTTTCGGGATTTTTGCGTGATCCGCAAGTACTCAGTAAGTGATGATATCCAATGGCGCCGGCAATAACACCGGCAATTCGAGTTCCGGGTTGATGTCAAAATTTCCAATATAGACATTTTGTTCTTTCAATTTTATCATGACTTCTGCCCGAATATCATCCGAAATACCCGTTGCATTGTACAAACCGATAAAAATGTCTTTGGCCAGCGCCTGGTTACCCAGATAAGTGGCATAAATGGAACCCTGTAATAATTTCGTCCGTGCCAGATCGCTGGATTCAGGCATGCGTTGGGAAAAATTATCAGCCGTTTTTACGGCAACGCTATATTTGTTCTGCAGAAATTGGCTCAACACCAAATTATGATACAGCTCCCCACCTTCCGGCAGCCGGGCGAACTCTTTTTCTAATGGCGCCAAATACGCTTCGGCTTCTCCATATTTTTTGAGCTCGAGAAACATATCCGACAATTGCAACAAGCTCTGCCCAAACTGGTCGCCCTGGCTGTAATCCGATTTTATTGCCGTGTATAACTGTTCTGCTTTGGGGTATTTTTTCTCATTTCGCCGGTTATTTGCCAATACCATCATTGCGTCATCGCAATATGGGCTTTCCGGGAAATCGTTGCGTAAAACGGTTATCCATTTTTCGGCTTCAGCGACATTCTTTTGTTCAAGATTGATGACAATCCGGTTCCACAACATTTCGTCACCGGGAATATCCGGTCCGCTTTCTCGCTGAAAATTGCTGTATCCCAATCCCATTACAAAACCTAAAATTAAAGCAACTGAGATGGTAGCCAGCGATCGCATGGAAAATAGTTCTTTCAAAAAAACCATGGAATAACTCCAAAATAGAAACAGAACATGAGTGTTAGAATTTCACATAAAACCAATAAAATCAACTCATAAATCAAGATGACAAAAATGGGGGAAATTCAAAAAATTATCAAGTAGCTAACCATCGGACGATTTGAAGTGAATTAGATTACCCAAAAAAATGCATTATTGCAATAAATTTTTTGTCGCTAACTGTTGAAATCATTCCCAAATGTATTTAGCGCAATTCCACAGCTTTACGATCCGGACAACCGCCAAAACCTGCGTAACTGAGGTCAGATATCCCACAATTCCCGGCAACGCCTTTTGAATTATGGGTTTATAGAGTGGTTAGCTTGCTAAATCCATATTATTTCATAAATTTACGTATATGACATATGGTTAAATCGCATATCAAAACCTCTGGAATTGTAATGAATTTAAAACACCAACGTTCAATTTTTGTGACCCTAACATTGCTCTTTTTGGGATTTTCAGCGGCGTATTCTCAAACAGATGCCGGGAAATCTTTCATTCACTTCCGAATGCTCAAGGTTTCCACTGAAAATCAGGCCAACGAGATAATTGAACGGTATGCCGCCGGCGAATCCTTCCAGAAATTAGCCCGAAAATTTTCTGAACACTCAACCGCAAATTTGGGTGGCGATTTACCCTGGCAGCCTTCGGAAAGCATTCCGCAAGTGTTTTTGGCGGTTTTGAACAAGCTGGAAATTAACGCAATTTCTGAGCCGATTGCGCTTCAGAACGGTTATTTTTTGCTCCAAAAAGTGGATGAACTGAATGCATATGACTACAGCGTTTTGCAACAAAAAATCGATAAGCTAAATGGATTATTAAACGAAATTGAAATTGGTTTCGCAAAAGAAAATGGCAATCTAACCGCGTTGCTGGCGCAGGCAACAGCGCTCAACAGCGAAGTTAAAGATGATCATAAATCATTGAAAATATTCAATATGAAAGGATTAGCTGCAGCAACTTCCGGTGATATGTCTACCGCAGATGATGCTTTTTCCGCGATGCTGGCACTTGCAGATAACATCGGCGATGACCGAACGAAAGCATCGGCTCTCCGGAATTTGGGGCAGGTTAAAAAAAACAGCGGTGACTTTGAGGCTGCGATAAGTTATTACGACAGCGCCTTGGCTGTAGCAAAAGCAATTGGCGATGTGGAAACGGTAGAAATTTCGCTGGGAATGCTCGGACAAATTTACGAATCGCAACAGCAATTCCCAAAAGCGATCGGTTATTTTACCGAGGCCATCGCGATGCCTCGCAATCCTGCAGATCAACAATTGAAACACATTTGGTTCGGGAATTTGGGGCAAATGTATCGACAGTTGGGTGATTATTCGCGGTCACTGGCATATCTGGACAGCGCAATCAACAATTCACAAACCGCAGGAAATACTTCCGCAATGGCGGATTTTATCGCGGCAAAAGCGCAGGTGTTGCTCGCCAAAGGCGACGCCAGACCGGCGCTCGGGTTGCTCAATCAATCGCTGGCACTGGCGCGCGTTGCCGGAAACAAATTTGCCGAAGGCATGCGTTTGGGAAATCTCGGACAGGCATACAAAACGCTCGGCAAGCTGGACAGCGCCCGAACGCTGCTGGACGATGCGCAGATGATCGCCCAATCGACACAGCAAACGGATGACGATGGATTGTGGCTCGGCAGTTTGGGTCAAGTGTTTAACGCGATGGGCAATTACACTTCTGCCATCGAAAATTATGAAAAAGCCTTGGCGATCGCCCGGCAAAACGGAGATCGCAGCAACGAAGCGGTGTGGCTCGGCAGCATCGGACAGGTGTACGAAACGACCGGCGATTATCAGCGCGCGCTCAGTTATCTGGACAGCGCAGCAACCATCACCCGCGAAACCGGCGATTTGAGCAGCCAATTGTTCCAGTTGGGCAATCTCGGCGAGTTCTATTTCTCGAATGAAAAATATGACGACGCGCTGAAAACCTACACCGATGCATTGGCAATCGCCCGGAAACTGGGCGCGAAATCGCAGGAGCAGATACGCCTCGGCAGCATCGGGCAGGTGTGGCAGCAGCAATCGCAGCCGGAAAAAGCGATTGTTTATTATGACAGCGCCATCGCCATCGCCCGGGAAATTGGCGACGAATACAACACGGGCATCTGGCTTGGCAGCAAAGGGTTGGTGCTTCGGTCGCTGAAAAATTACGATGCGGCAATCGACCATTTCAACCAATCGTTGGAAATTGCCCAATCGATCAACGATAAAGAGAGCATTTGGCGACAATACTGGAATCTGGCGGCGACGTATGCCAACATCGACGGCGCTCCGAAATTTCAGGTGGTGGGCATGTTCGACAATGCGGTGAATTCGTTGAAAGAAATCGCCGGTGATCTGGTCAATTTTTCGCAAAAACGTAACTATCTGGAAGTACAGAATAAACAAGCACTTTACGACGATTTTATTGCTTATTTGATGCGCCAGCCAGAGGCACGCTATCACGAAAAAGCGTTGGAAATTTCCGAAGCATCGCGCAACCGCGCACTGAAAGATTTGCTGCAGGGGCAGCAATTGGAGGCGCAGCTATCCATCGAAAAACGGCAAGCGGCAACAGAACGCACCGAGGAATTGTTCACCAAAGTGCAGGAACCGATGATGGCCAGCACTGATTCGCCGAACAACCGTTTCCGTTCCGCAGAAACCGATTTATTGGAAAAATGGGCTACAGGCATCGCCATTCCCTCACGTAATATTGGCAGTTCGGAAGGTGCACCGGATTTGGGATTGCGCGAAATCAAAAATGAAGCCCGCGAACGGCAGGAAACGCTGCTGATGTATCATATTTTGCCCGGCGGCGTTGCGATGTGGGTGATCCAGCCGAACGGAAAAATGTTTGCAACCGTGCAAAATATCCCTGCGGATTCGCTGTTCCGGCTGGTATCTGCAACGCGGAATCATTTGGGCATTTCCGACGGATTGTCGCGCGGTGCGGAGGTGTTGCAAACGAGCGCCGGTGGCGGCAAAAAATATCAACAAACACTACGCGAACTGGATGAACTGCTGATCCAACCCGTGGCAGAATATTTGCCGAAATCACCGGACGAATCGCTGATGATCATTCCTCACGATATTTTATATGTTTTCCCTTTCGCCTGTCTGGTTGATGCGCAAAACAAATATCTGGTCGAGCGAAATGTATTTGCAACTGCACCAAGTGTCGGACTATTGAAGTTTACGCGTGCACGCGTGCGCGAGCAGTTCAATCGCGAACGTCCGTGGTTACTGTTGATGGGCAATCCTGAGATGCCCGATCCGGCAATTTGGTCGCAACTGTACGGCGCGGAACGCGAAGTTGAGATGATCGCAAAACGGGTGAATGAATCGGGTGGTGCCGGACTGCAGGAGAGCGGCGCACAATCGCTGAAAGCGCTTTCGCTGATCGGCGACAACGCCAGCGAAGCGGAATTCCGGCGAATTGCCGGCGTGCAAAATTATCTCCACTTTGCAACCCACGGATATCAGGTTCGCGATCCGATGCGCTGCGGACTGGTGCTCGCCAAAACCGGCGAAACCGTGGAAACCAACGGCATTTTGACGACTTCGGAAATTTTCGGGCTGCCGCTGAATGCGGAGTTGGTGGTACTCAGCGCCTGCGAAACCGGGCTCGGGCACATTTCCAGTGACGGATTGGCGGGGTTGAGCATGTCGTTTTTATATGCCGGTACATCCAGTTTGATGGTCAGTTTGTGGAAGGTGCCAGACGAAGCGACACAGTATCTGATGGTCAAATTTTATGAGGAACTGGCAACCGATGGCAATAAATCGCGATCGCTGCAAACAGCCCAATTGCACACGATGGCAAAATATCCGCATCCGCGTGATTGGGCAGCGTTCTCGTTAATCGGACAGAATTAGCCGGTGGATGGGTAAATGAGCAAATGGGTCTTCTGCCCTCGTTCCGTGCTCCAGCACCTATCCTCGTCCCAGACTCCTGTTTTCGCCCCTCGTTCCAGGCTCCTGTTTTCGCCCCTCGTTCCAGGCTCCTGTTTTCGCCCCTCGTTCCAGGCTCCCGCCTGGAACGCACATTTTAATTAAAGCTCCGCTTTACTGTTTGAGCACATACTTTCCACACACATCTCTCTACTTCATCACCCGCAACTCAACGCGGCGATTCGTTGCGCGGCCTTTCTGCGTATCATTTCCGGCAATCGGATCGGTATCAGCGTAGCCATTTGTGGTCACATTTTTCAGCGAAATGCCGTTTTCCAGCAAATATCGGGCAACGCTAAGCGCACGGTTTACCGATAGCATTTTGTTGAAATTCGGGTCGCCCAAATTATCCGTATGTCCGGCAATTTCAACTTCAAGATCGGGATTTTCTTTCAGAAATTGCACCATCGCCCGCAGTGTCGGCAACGATTGGTCATCGAGCGTGCTGCTGCTAAGATCGAAACTGATATTTTGCAGTGGAATCCGCGATCCCTTTTCAATCGAAATCAACGAAATATTTTGCTCCACAGTATCTGCGGAAAGCTGTTCGCGAAAATCGAGATCGGCAGTGTAAAGCAAATATCCCGGCGCAGTGGCGATCAGCGTGTATCGCTTGCGCAAAGACAATCCAACGCTGTAATTACCGCCATCGCTCGCCATTGCAACAGTTACAACGCTATCCGATGGCAATTCGTGAACCGAAATATTCACTTTCCCAATGTCTTTCAGATCAATATTTAAAATATTGCCTCGGATGGAAACCAACGCTTTTTGCAACAATTCATTGTATTCTTTCTGTGCTGCTTCATATTCCGGAAAGGTTTCATCCGCCTCACTGAGCAACGATTCGTAAGTGCTCAACGCGTCCCGCTGATTGCGCATTTGCAAATAATTGATCGCCAGTTGGTGTTGCGCCGTCAACCGGTGTTTCGATCCCGGAAATTCATCCAGCAAAGTGAGCAGCATCTCGTGTTCCGCGGAATAATTTTCCTGCTGCAAATAGGCTTGCGCCGATAAAAACAACGCCCGGTCACGAACGCCCAACACCGGATATTCACGAATTACAGCTGCCGCAATTTCCAACGCCGGATCCAATTCTTTTTCAGTGATCATTTTTTCTGCAATTTCCAAAAACCGGAACGGCAATTGTGCACCGACCGTCCAGCCATTTTCGAGCATCAGTTTTTGCAACAATGGATCTTCCGGTTGTTTCATCGCTAATTCGCCTAACGCGTCGATGTCACCGGTAAAATTAAGCTGATCATATTTTTCTTTCGCTTCATTCCGAATGGTTTCATCGAGCGATTCATCTGAGAATAATCCCGCAAAAATATCTTTCCCCACATCCGGCTGGTTGAGATTTGTGGCATAAATGGAACCCTGCAACATTTTGGAGTGTGCCAGCTCGCTGGATTCCGGCAGCCGCTGCGAAAAACGGTCCACCGTTCGCGCCGCTTCGAGATATTTTTTCTGCAAATACTGACTCAACGCCAAATTTTGATACAACGCGCCGCCTTCGGCAAGTTCATCAAACTGGTTTTCCACCGAAAGCAGGAAATTTTCGGCCGTTTCGTATTCACCGATTTCCAGATACATATCCGATAATTTCAACAAACTTTGCCCGTACTGGTCGCTGCGATCATAAAATAATTTAATGTCCAGATACAGTTTCTCAGCATCAGCATAATTTTTTTCGGTGCGCTGTTTTCCGGCTAAATACATCATGGCATCATCACAATATTTGCTCCACGGATATTCGTTTCGCAGAACGGTAATCCATTTATCCGCCGCCGCATCATCCTTTTTATCGATGTGCCATAAAATCAGCTTCCACAACAGTTTATCAACGAAAACGCCCTGTCTGTGATCGCGATAATAATCCGCATAAAAGGTATTCAATTGCGGATCTTCCTGCGCTTCGGCCCGTTCGATGTTCAGCAATTTGGCGCGCTCAGCAGCAAACACATCACCGGAATTTTTGAGCGAATTGATTGCTGTTTCGGCAGCATCCCAATTGCCTTCACGAATGGCGGCGACGCCCAGATTGAACCAGTTGTCGTCACGGTAAATGCCCCGATCCGGTGCGGCATTTGCGGCGAATGCCGTAATTTGCTGCGGTTCCGACAAATTATTCTGAAACCGCAACGCTTCCATCCGGTCCGGCGAAATCGTTACTTCCCGCTTTGCGGAAACGCTGCCGTTTTCGTCGGAAATATTGATCGACAACTCAGCATTCGGCGGAATCGCAGAACCGCTAACCGGATATTTTGCATCAATGATCACTTGATTATTGATTTGCGTAAGTATTTGAAAATAAATATCTGTAAGCTCTTTCGGATTGCTCGATGCGGCATAAAATCCGTAGGTATCTGAGGACAGGTCTTTGGCTTTGTCGTTGCGATCGCGCCGGCTGCTGAAATCGATAAAATAAAGTGGAATATTCATATCCGTTGCCCGCTGCACGAGCTGCGAATAACTCACCGAACTGCCGACGTCGAGCCCGTCGGAAAGCACCACCACTGATTTTTGACCATTTTCTATAAAATTATCGATAAAACTGAGCGCCTGATAGGTCGCATCATACAAAAATGTCCGCGATGTCATCGACGAAAACAGGTTCTGATCCTTCATAAAATATTGTGAATTCGAGGTTTGCACAATAAATTCTGCGCCCCACGCTTCAGTAGCATCCGGTTTTTGGAATCGGATGATGCTCACTTCCGTATGCTTCCGAACACCATCAATAAAAATTTTGTATGCCTGCTCCACAAATCCGGTTTTGCCGGACATGGAGGTGCTGTTATCGACAATCATGATGACCTGACTGGGTTGATTGAGCCACGCTTCAGGATTTTCAGCGTTCAAAACGCTACAGGTTTGTGCGCCCCAATTCAGATCGAATTTCCAGTTTTTGAGTGCAGAAATTGGCGTATCTTTCACATTTTCGATATTTAATAGCACCTGAAAATCCGGCCAATTTCCGGTTTCAACACCAGATATCTGAGTTTTTCCGATTCGCACAGATTGCGCCGGGGCAATAAAAATCCCAAAAATGAAAACCCATAAAATGGTTTGCAGTTTCAATCGTTGAACGGACATCTTTCCCTCGAATCGTTTGTTAATTTGAAATCGAACCAGTTGAGCAGGTATAAAACGAGCAATATCAGAAGGTCATTTAAATATCGCAATTATTTGCGAAATAGGCAACACCCTCAATTATGTAGCAATTCTTTGACAGGTCAACCAAGAAAATATCGCTAATCAACGTAAAAAACCTACAAAAACTGCTGCAAAAATGATCTTCATCACACGAAGTATCGTCCAAACAAACTATTCTGATTTGTTGATATTTCAATGTTTAGCAAAAAATTTCACACAATATAAAATTAAGTTCACAGTGGTTCACGCTTCCCGTCTAAAACTTGGCTGAAATTCCTTCTCGCTTGCGCTTTAACTGTAAATCCTGACTATTCAGCATTTTAACGACAGAAAAGCATCCATTTCAATCACGTATTTCTCACCTGATTTTTTCATTTACCGGATGAAAATCCGGCTCAATTGACCCGTACAGCGATGCGTATACGCATTATAAGGAGATTTTGTATGGCCAAGATTTTCCTGATCGATACAGCCGAAGCCTCGTTATTTTTGGACGGCACGCTAAATGGCGATCAAATCGAAATTTCCCACCTTGGATTTGCGGCAGCGGCGCTCAAATCCCGCACGATTTATCCCTATCCATTGACGATTTCCACCACCGGCGGACAGATACAGCCAACCACAGTGATCAACCCACATGTGGACGATCCCTCTGACGCGTTTCGATTTGTTACGGATGTTGAATTCGAGTTGCCGGCGCAGGAAATGACAGCGAAAGACGGTTCGGAACTGCCGCTGGATTTGCGCTGGAAAAAGATGCCGGTAAAATTAACGGTTAGCGATCCGGCGAATCCAGCGACGAATGAGCTGCGCATCGGATTTTCGCATCTGACGATTGCCAGCCCGAAATTGCCGGGGATTGAAATCGATTGCAACGTGCGGCTCGTATTTCTTGGCGATACACTACAACTCGACCAATCGACAATTCAGATATTCCAACCCGATGAAAATCATACAGTTACGTTATCATTGCAGGACGTGCATTTCGACAGCAATCTGTTCGGGCTGAAGTGGAATGATCCCAATATCAACTTTTGGCTGAAGCTGTTCAGCAACGATGTGCAGGACACCAGCGCCGCGGTGGATGTAACCGCGAATCTGCAAATTCTCACCGGCGCAGCTCCGGAAATCCGGCTGGATTGGCAGCACGCCAATCGCCAGCGCAATTTCAAATTACCGGGCATGTCGCTGGCAACATCCGCGAGCGGGACGAATGCCTTTTCGCTGTTGCTGCAGCCGGTCGGCAATGCGCTAAACAAAGTGACGCTGGCGCTGAGTTTACCGCCGTCGCAATCGTTCAGCATGCTCAGCAATTTCGCGTGGGAACGCGATGCGGATCGCGAATTGCTCAACGACGACAATCGTCCGGCAACCGCGCCGCCAGTGATGCAGCTCTCCCCCACCCCGCAAAATCCCGTAACTACTGTATTGACTAGATTTACGCGCGGTCAATCGAATCTGCCCAAATTTTTGCAGCAATTCGATGCACCGTTGCCAGCTATCGATTTTGCCAATCCGACACCATCGCCAACCACCGTCCGTTCGTTCAAAGCCGCCGATTGGCAGCCAAATTTGAATTTCCAGTTGAACAGCGCAAATTTCAAATTCCCGTTTTTGCGGATCGGCAGCGGAAGCAATACCTTCGATCAATTTGTGAACATCGATTCGGTCGATCCGGTCACGGAAAGCGATTATTCATTCACCAATCACGCCGTTTCCGTGAATGTGAATCTTTCCCAAAAAATCGGGGCGCTGGCGTTCCAGAATGACTGGGGCATTGCGTTCAATTGGGAAACCTTCGCGTTCGCGATAGACCACAACAATGGCATCGATCTGCTCGGTGACGTGCCCGAATTGCCCGCCCTGCAGCACATGAATTTAATGTGGCGATTCAAGGGCGTGCCTTACGGAAACAGCGGTAAGTTTCATTATTTTAAGCTGGTTACGAAAGGCTACAATTATCAAATAAAACTTGCGCCGGGCGCATCGGTGGAGCTGGATTTCACCAAAGCAAGTGTGGAACCGATCACCTTCCGGAGCACCAACTTCACCGTCACCGCCAAAGGCATCAACCTGACCGCGGATGTGCTGGACAACCCTGCGCGGCTCAACGGCATCAACACACGCTTCCGATTTCACAGCACCCAAATGCAAATCGTGGACAACCGCATTCTCGATTTCACGCTCTCCGGCACCGGACCGCTACCGCCTGATCTCGTCGGCGATGCGATGGCCGATATCGCGCTGCAGTTCAAACAAAATGCCGCCGGAAACCTGCTGTTGGTCGCTGGCGCAGCGCAATTGAAAGATACTGATCAGCTCGATGCCAAAAATATCCGTTTCCAATACGCGGTCGATTCGCTCGGGCTGGATTTTGTGGACGACGGCAAATATCACCTCTATTTCAAAATTTCCGGGAGCGCGAAATACGTGCCCACGCCGATCGACGATCCCAACGGACCGCTGGCGTTGCTCTCGGCAATCACCATCAAACTGGTCGAGTGTCCGCTCACCGGCGATGCCAGCGTGATTGCCCGGCACATCGGTTTTTTGATCGAATTTCCCGAACCCGTGACGTTCAGCTTTTTGGGCTGCTTCACATTTGAATTACGCGCCATCGGTTTTCTGGCATACACAGAAAAATTCGGCGGCGATCCGTCGCTGCAACTCACCGGACAGGTGATGTTCGCCAAAGGCGGGCAGGACACCCACAGCGCCAAACTCGATTTTCACGGATTGTATATCGGCATCCCCAAAAAAGGCTCGGTTTTCCCGCGTATCAGCCTCGAAAAACTGGCAGTGGAAATCATTTACGGCGAGGCGTTCAAGCTCACTGGAATGGTCAGTTTTGTGGATAACGAGCTGCAAAAAGGCTTCCTCGGCGAGGGGCAACTGGAAATGAAAGGCATGCCGGTGATCGCCGCGGCGTTCGGGTTTATGCGCGCCAGACTCGACGAAAACAGCAATTGGCTGCGGGCGTGGTTCATTTATCTGGAAGTCCGGAAAGTCAGTTTTATGATTCCGCGACTGGAAATTTACCTGCGGGAAATCGGGTTGGGATTCGGCTATCGCTACACGATCACCAGCATCAAACAGGCGGATGACGAAAACGACATCGGCAAACTGGTGCGGGCGCTGCGCGACAGTTCGCGAACCGCCGGCGATCTCGCGAAAGTCGAAAACTGGGCGCTGGATCTGGAAAAACGCGGCGAAGATCCGCGCTGGACGATCGTGTTTCGCGCCATGTTTTCCCAGAGTTCCGCCTCCCCTTCCCCGCTAAAATACAACGAAGGTGCCGAAAAATTCCTGCCCTGCGCCTATTTATTTGATGCCATCGTGGCGTTTCGCAGCGATCTCACTTTTTTCATGGCGGTGCGCGGCTGGATCAACACCAATTACAACGATTTTTTTGAGAATACTGACGATCTGCGCTCTCACCCGATTGTGTCCGGATTTGTGCTGCTCGCGCCGCGCAAAAAGCGTTTTCTGGCGCATGTTTCCTCCAATCCGGACGGGAGTTTGGGCGCACGCCCAGCGTTGCCGGAATTCGCCCGCAAAGCCATTTTGAAATCTGATTTTTCCGCAACGATGCTCATCGAACCGGGATTATTCCATTTTGAACTCGGCTGGCCGAACATGCTGCGATTCCGGCAATTGTTCGGTCCGGTGATTTTCGAGGTGCGCGCCGGATTTATTTTCCGCATTTCCGAAACCGAAATGGTGATCGGCGTGAGCATGGAAGCGCGCGCGACGCTGGACATCGAAGCGGGATTTGAGGCGGCGGTGATCGGCGCAAACATTTCCGCACACGCGATTGCGGCGGTCGGCGCTCGATTAGTCGGCATGACCAGCCTCGTTCGCGAGGACGATTTTGCTGTGTACGGCGCTATCGGCATTGAAATGCGCATCGAATTCCGCCTGATCATCTGGATCGGGCTGAAAATCGGATTTGTGAAAATCATCAAAGAATTCAAGCTGAGCTTCACGCTCGGATTTACCGCCGGCATCGAAATCGGGCTGACCGGACCAGATCCCGGCGTTCGCGGAACGGGCACGATTTACGCGAAATTTATGGGTCACGGAATGAAATTCACCGCCAAATTCAAGAGCAACGAAGGCGCAGTGATCGCCGCGCTCGGCAAGGTGCAACCGTTCCTGAACACCGGACTGACCTCCGAAGATGTGGAGGGCACGCCCGGCATCGATCCCGCTACCCAAAATGTTTCGGCAAAACCTGCGCCGCAATCGGCGGTGATGCGGGTTGGATCGCAGCCATCAGCAGCGATGCGCATTGGCGGTAACGGCGCTGCGCGACCGTCACAACCGGGCGCAGCGGTCAGTTCGCTCACCGGAAAAATGGTCGAATTTCATGCGCCGGATTATAATTTGCTGGTGATCAACAAACCGGCGGCGGACGGCAAAACTTTTGCTTATTTCCTGCTGTTGCCCAAAGGCGAGGGTGAATCGGGATTTTTGCCGGTGCCGCCAAACGATACGATCGAGGTTTCCAACGATTTTGCGATGACGATTCCCGATAGCGGCAAAACTTTTGTTTTACAACGATTTAACGCCAATTCCGGCGATCTGGAAACCGTGGACGATCTCGCGAATGTGAACTGGAAAGTGAACTGGGACGCGGTGATTTTGTCCGCCGAAAATTATGGCGAAGGCACCCCGGACGACACCGAGCCGGTCACCGAAACCGTAAAACTGGCGGATTATCTGCTCGGTGCGTTTGTGCTCGATGCGAACAATCAGCCGATTGGCGATCCTGAATTGTTGGCGGCGGCTAAAACCGTCATCGATGAGCGGGTGCAAAATCCGACCGACAATGCTTTTGAAGCGGCGGTTCGCGGCGCGGTGGAGCAGTTCAAAGGCTCGCCGTATTTCAAAAAAGATTACCAAAATGAATACGAACAGGCGCTGCAAAACGCCTTCGACGATGGCAAAACCATTTATTCAGCGGACGGAACGATCACGCCGGAAAGTCAGGCGGTGGAGCAGGCGGATCATCTGCGGAGCATGGTGATTCACGATTTGATTGCCGATTTTCGCGAATTTGTCGATGCGATCAGCGAAACCGGCGAGATCGACGCGGAACTGACCGGCAGCTCCATCGCATTCCAGATGGGCATTGTTTTCCGGCTGGAATGCGACGATGTGAATCGTCCGGAGTGGCTGGATTTTTCGCAGAACTATTTGGAAAATCACAGCTTACCATATCCGCGAATTCGCCAGCGATTTCAGCCGGAAAGCCCATCGCCGGATGGCAGCCCGGAAAAATCCGCGACGACATTCAACATCGCCGCAGCGAATTTTGCCAATTTCTCGCCGCAATTCCAGAATTTGCGGCATTACACATCGGCGAATACCATCGCCATCGCCTGGGAATTGACCTGGGAAAATCTGCCGGAGGACGGCTGCACCACCTGTCAGGCAGACCCCGAACACCATTTATTACATTATATTGTGCGGCGTCGCGCGCTGGACGGCAGCGAACCGGAACAGGTGTACACCGTCAAAAATGCCGAGGCGCTGCAGCTCGAAACCGATGCCAACGGCAATCCGCTGCTGAGCAGTTTGCGCCCACGTTTTCAGGTGGTCGATCATTTCAATCACGAAACACCGGAAGATCAGGCGAATTTGCCGGCCAGCGGACGCAGCTATTTATATAGCATTACACCGGCGGATGTTGCCGGGAATCTCGGTCGTCCGCTGTCGCTGGTGGCGACGCGCTACCCGAGCGAACCGCCGCTGGTGCCCAATAATGGCGAGCTGACCGTAAGCTATCGCATCGCCGATGCCCTGCTGTCGCCGGACGAAGTGCTGCAGAACAGCGGCGATGTGATCACGCCGGTTGCTATCACTCCGCATTCGCTGCGGGTGAGCTGGCGCGAACCCGGCGCTCGCGATGATCGCCCGATGGTGCCGGTCAAAACCTATCGATTAATTTTCCGAAAAGATGACACAATGCCCGTCGGCAGTTACGGGCTGGATGCGTCCACTCGCGGTCCGAAGAGCAAATCGTTGCCGACCAGCAACGCGCGTCCGTTGCCGACCGATATTAAAATTGAGCTCGATGCACGCGGTAGCCGCGAAGCGCGTTTCGCCGAAATTCCGGTGGAACAGTTGCGCGACGCGGGCATTTTCCCAGCCGGTGACGAACCAAAATGGCAGCCCGAAGCGTGGAATATTTATTTCCAGACCGTTTCGGTGAACGACGTGCCGTCCGCGCTCGCGCCGGTCAATTTGCTGCTACGGGTGGAAAGCGACGATCCCGCCGCTCAAAAAGAGGAGCGCCGGCCGGAACAGCTCGAATGGCTGCCGAAGCCGGTCCAATTCCCGCTATTGCCGCCGGAGGATCAGCGCGCGATTCCCGGACTGGCGCATTTCCCGATGCCCACACCCGGATCATTTGGATTCTCAGGCAGCACCGGACAGGACATTCTCAATCGCGTGCAGTTCACGCAACACCCGGACGAGTTGCGCTGCATCCGCTTCCGCTGGAATCAGGGACCGGGCGACCAGCCGGATTATCCGCTGCCGCTCAACGCCGGTTATCACCTGCTGGAATTGAACATCGATGCGCATACCGACGACACATTTGACGACAAAGAACGGCTGGCAAAAGCGATCCGCAAAATACAGGAAGTGCAAATGCTGCCTGCCGACGAGCTTCTGCTCGCCCCCTCCGACACGCTCACAGCCAGTCAGTGGGAATCTTGGTATCCCACAACATTGCAACGATTGCGCAATCCCGCCGAACGACCGCGCGGATCTGAAACACCGTTCGGACCGTGGTTTTCGTGGCGCGATTCGTATCTGGTTTGGCCGGAATGGCCGGGATTCACCAACGTCAACGGGGAGCGCAACGACACGATTCACCCGGCGCTGCGCAAGCTGGTCGATGTGCTCAAAAATGATCCCGAAGGACGATTGCCTGCCACATACATCGTCGATTTGCAGATTAGCCCGCCGATGCAGGAAAACGATTTCAACGACCTGATCGCCATCACCGATGCGGGTCCCGATCCGTACGGATGGGGCATTTTGCAACGTTTCGGGCTGTGCGCATCGGTTTCGCTGCGCAACAAATCCACCGGCGACCTGATCACCGGCGCGGCGTTGCTGGAAGCGCTGAACAAGGCATATCTCGCCTATCGCAACGATCCGGTTACCGATGGACAAAACAACACGCTGGCGAGTTTCGACACTTTTTTGCATATCGAATTATTGTTCCAACCGTCATCGGCGATCAGCCTGGAAGCGGGCGGTAATCCCAAAGAAAACAGCTTGTTAGGCATCGTCCAGATCAGCCTTCGACCGGCAATCCAGCAGGACGCGCAATACGCCAAAGTGCCCATTTCCGGCGATGCGAAAGCAACCGTCACGCTGCTGTTTTCCGAAATTCCCGCCGATGGCTGCGTGCTGGTCAACCAGTCTGAACTTGCCAAAGGCGAGATCGACATCAAGCCGCCGGCGACCGGAAACGCGCTGAAATATGTGCTGACACTGCCGCTGAACGGCGCGACAACCCTGCTGCTCCGCAGTCGCACTACGCTGCCGAAAGTCGAGAAAGAATTGCAAAACGGTACGGTCGAGTTGCCGAAAGCCGGCTTTGCGCCGACGGACGAACTCGCCAGCTATTTCTCCGTTCCGGCGGATGCACTGGCCGCGGATTTTGCCCAAAATCCCGCCAGCAACACGCTGGCAAAGCAGTGGCGATTGTTCAAGTTTTATGCGGAATCGCTGAACAGCAACCAGACCGATCCGCCACCGGCGAAAAAAATCGAGATTCCCACTGCCGAACCGGCGATCAAATCGATGCTGCCGGATTACCTGGGCTGGACGAACCGCTTTTTCGAGCACGGCGGCGAAATGGATTTGAATCCGCAAACTGTCAAAAAAGCCACCAAAAACGGACCGTGGCTGGCGACTGCCTATCCGCAATCGGGCAACCCGGTTTACGCCACGCCGGACGACAGCAGACGGTTGAAATACGATCATTTGCTGGAAGACCGCTACGCCCACAATTTGCGCTATTACATACGCCCGTACGGACGATACGACCTGCTCTGGCAAAGTTTGCGGCAATCGCCGGCGCTCTTCCCGGATCCGCGCATCGATGAATTGCTGATCGATTTGCGCGACGCCCGCGTGTCGGATTTGCTCATCAAAACGTTTGAAAACAATGGCTTATCGCTGCTGAAAACGGCAACAATTTCCCAACAGAATCGCCACGAATGGACGATTGCCAGCAACGGTTCAATGTACACCGTCGCGCAGGCAACCGACGATTTGCAGGTTTTCGAAGCCGAAACGCTGAAATTCCAATTGGAGAAAAATTTCAAATTGCTGCCGGAAGCCACGCCCGAACCGCAGGACGGCGCGCTGGATGTGGTGCTCGATCGCACCAAACCGGTGGCGATGCCGGTCATTTTGCGCAGTGGCAGGCTGGACGAAGATCCGGTTCCCGGCAAACCCAGCGCACCCGGCAAAACCTGGGAAGTGATCGTTGCGCAACACCCGGAACAGGCGCTCATCGAACGCAACCAGACCCTTTTCCGGCAGTTGGCTTTCCGCCAGATTGCCTTTACGCTGCTGCGACGATTCGCATTTGCAGACTGGCCGGAAACGCTGGCGAACCTCGCGGGCATCGATCCGATCGGCATTCAATTTGTGCAAAACCGGTTCCCGGAAATTCCGGCGAGCTACCCGGATCAGCCCGATCACATCCCGATGATCAACGGACAAATTGCCGCGAAACTGGCAAATGCCGAAATCGACGACGCGCTGCGGATGATTTTCGAGCAGCACAATTTCTTCCTCTCCAACAGCGCTACGGTCACCGCCGGTGAACCGGATGAGTGGCAGATCAGCGACGGACAGCAGCAATTTGTGGTTCGCAAAACCCACCGCGTGCTGACCGTTTCGGCGGACGAAATCGAGCTGTTGAGCTTCGCGGATGTGATCATCGACGATGCGGAAACCGCCCGAAGCCTCGATTTACCGCGCCGCATCGGCAATTTCCAGCAGGGCGCGATGGTATTGCAATGGCAATCGCTGCCCTATTTTTACGAGCACCGGCTGCTGCTGATCGCCCAAACCGCCACCACGGTTTCGCCGGTCAACGAAACGGTTCAGCAGGATTTCGAGTATCGCTCGCCCGATCCGGTGGCGCTGAGCGAGGGCATGGAATTGCCCGGCGGCAGCATTCGTTTCCGACAAATTGACCTGTTGCTGAACAATTTCTGGGATGCGCTGAAATCCGATGCGCAGTCGCGCTGGCCGTACGAACAGCCCGATTCCGCCGGTTTCACCATCGGAACAACATTTGTTGACGAACTGGATAACCTGTTGATTTCCAACGATTTGCGAAATGCATTTTCCGCAGCGGATTTCGAGTTACCGCAAGATGCAACGGTGCTGCAAACCATTGCCGGAGAACGCTGGGAAATCCAAAATGCGCAGTTTGAACGGCTGTTCGTGATTCGTCGCGAAGGCAACACGCTGCACGTGTTCAACAATTTGACCGACCGCCGCAAACTGGCATCGCTGCCGGATCCCGAAACGGTTTACCAGATCGTCGAGTCATTCAGCGGCAACATCGAGGTGCAAACGGAACTGCTGTACGATGCGGAAAACAACCGCTTTATCCGGCGGCAGCTCGGTGAAAATTTTGTCGCCGGTGACCCGAATCTGGTTGCGCCGGACAGCGACAACCCGCTCGGTGATTTTCTGCTGCGCTTCCCGCTGCGCCAATTTACCCGCGCTGAATTGAGCAAGACGTACGCGATTCCGCCGGGATTCCCGCATCTGTCGTTTGAAAACAACACGCTGATTGTCGATGGCGTTTTCACCGCTGCGGATCGCGACATGCTGCTCTCGCAGATGCAAATCGCCAACGGCGAAAAATTGGTGACGCTCACACAAGGTCCGTCGCTCGGTTCGCTGTCGCCGGAATTGCTGGCGAAGTTGCGCTACCCGCAATTGCCGGAAGCCCGCGATTTGCCCGCAAATTTACAGCAGCAGATCGAGATCGACACGATCCGCGATGCGGATAACGCAACGCTGGCCATGCGCTGGCGCGGTGCGATGCTGCCGGATCAGAAATCGGCGTTGCAGAATTACCGCACCGATTTGCCGGTTTTCCAGAATGCCGTGACTGCGCTGATCGCCAAAATGAGTTCGCAAAATATCGAATTTACCGCACCGTACACACCGCCGACCGATCGCCCGCATCCCGACACACTCATCGTTCCGGGCAAATTTGCAATGGCGGTCACCTATCCGCCCGATCCGAATCCGAAATGGACGCTGAGCTGGATCGGCGCGATTTCTGCGGCGCAGGAGATCACACTTCGCGACCTCAGCGGTGATGTGGATTTCAAAAACGGCATCAACAGTTTGATTGCCGCCATCAAAAATGTTACGTTCCAAACAACTGTTAATTTTGGGCTTACGATTGCCTCAACCATCCCGAATTTTTCGATTCAACTGCAGCCGAATTTGCAGCGGGTGCTCAAATGGAGCAATCCCAATCCCGAGCAGGAAGCCGCAATTCGCGCACTGGAAGTCGGCAACGATCCCGCGTTTCGCGCCGGTGTGGACAATCTGGTGACGCAGTTGAACAATCATTACAATAATAAAAATTTCACTCGCGACATCAGCTATGTTGAGCCGCCGCGCCCGCTGCCCGGATCGAATGGTCTGCCGCCGAAGCTGGCAATTGTTGTCATTTCCCCGCCCGATCCGGATGCCCGCTGGGAACTGAACTGGACCGGAACGCTGAGCGCAGCCGAGGAAAATGCGCTCCGTGCGCTCGACGGTGACAATCCGTTCCGGCAGGCGATTTCGGCGCTGATCGACGCGATCAAAGCGGATCCGAACATCACACCGGGAACGGTGACGACCCAGATTATCAGCGGCGTTTTTGTGCAACCGGTGATCGATCTGGACAATATCGGCGCGGAAATCAAATATGATTTAAGCAATCTGGTGATCGACAAACCTGCGCAATTGCTGCGCTGGAAAGGCGCGGACACGCTGCAAATTCCGCCACAGGATCTGATCGACCGGATGAACGCCTGTCTGCCGCCGAACGATAATTTCCGCATCGCGTTCGAGAACCTGATGTCGCAGATCGCCGCTGCCGGTTTTGCGCAGAATTTTGCGCTGCCGCGCCAACTGGCGATCCGTGCGCCGCTCAGCCAGCCGCAGCTCGACGAACTGCTCACGAAATTCCCGAATCCGGTGGATCAGCAAAAATTGCGCACGCTGCTCAGCGATTTTCAGGATCGCGAAGTGATCCTCAATTTGTTCGAAAGCTGGAACAGCCGCACGGCGATCACTGCGCCGGTGGTCAGCGTGCCGCCGCCGGTTGCAACGTTGATCGATTTCCCGGAACCGGTGGATTGTCCGCTGATCTGGACGGGCGAAATGAGCACCGCCGAACGGGACGCGCTGCTGGCGTTGCCCGGCGATGTTGCGTTCAAAACTGCGATTCAGCGACTTGCCGATGCTGCAGCCAGCGTAACCGATGTGGATTTGTCGACCGCTTCTGCCCCGCTCGGGCTGGATCAGGTACCCAAAATTATCGCGGACAGCGGTAAACTGGCGTTCACAACTGAAACCGGTAGCAGCGGCGCGCAATACACCGCGCTCACCTGGACCGGCGAAATGAACGACACCGAAGCGGAGACGCTCCGCAAATGGGCGCAGTTGCCGCAGTTTTTAACCGCTGTAATTGATTTAATTAACCAATTGGAAAATATAGAGATAAGCAAGTCGATTTCGCCGGAAATTCCCGCTGCGGTGATTGGCAAATTGCAAATCAATCCCGGCGAAGTGGCCTGGATTGGCGCTGCTCCGAACGCGGACGAACTCGCCGCGCTGCAGGAAATTATCGGCGATGTGTCCCGCGATACGGCGTTCCGCAACGCCGTTGCCCAGTTGATCACCAACGCTGGCGAAGACTGCGCGACAACCGTCGCGTTCCGGGGCTAATCGACCGACCAAAGCAGGCGGATTTACCGGCTATTTTGCGCGACCAATTGACAATTACGGATAACAGCATCCAATGGCGCGGCAGAATCGCGAACGACGAGCAGTCGGCTGCGCTGCAATCGTTGAGCGGCGATACGCCATTCAACAGTGTGATTGCAGAAATTCTGCCGAAATCGGCGGCAGCGTTACGGTCAATTTTACGCTGCCGGTTCGCCCGGATATCGCAGGACTCGACCCGCTGCTGGCGGGCAAATTACTCATCGGCAAAGCGCAGATTCGCTATCACGGATTGATGATGCTTGCCGAAGGGCGCGCGCTGCAGGACGCATTTTCGCGACAGCCGGACAAAGTCGCCATCCAGCGATTATACGACACCAGTCAGCAAAAAGGATTGCAGGGGCGTGAGTTGCTCCTCCGCGCCAGACGCGGCAGCGCAGCACCCGGCGATCCCGTTCCGTTGACGGCTAAACTTTGTAAAATAAATTGATTTGCCGCAAAGACGCGAAGGACGCGAAGCCTGATAATGTTTCACTTCGTTTGAATGTGGCGGGAGACCCCTGCCTTCGCAGGGGTGACCAACTCTGTCATTCCTGCGAAGGCAGGGATCTCCCGAATAGAACCTTTGCGCACTTGGCGCCATTGCGGCAAAAAAAAGAAAACGAAACCACAAAAACCCCTCTATCGACCGGAGGTTTTGAAATGCCGAGAATTTTGAACGATCTGAAAAGCAAAGCTGCAATTGAAAAATATTATCAGCGAAAAATTTTCAAACGCAACGGACAATATTATCTGTTTTGGGCGGACAGCGGCAGCGAAAAGCAGCTGAATTATCGATTTGCCCAAACCATTGCAGATTTGGCAACGACGACGGAAATCGAAGCGACGAGCGCAGCCAATTCATCCAGCCAGTACGGCAATGCGTACGATGTATTTTTTGACCGCGCCGGCGACAGGGTTGCAATTGCGTGGGTCAATCAGAAAAAATTGATGTTCAAACTCGGCAGCTTCAACGCGGACGGCAGCATTTCGTGGGGCACGGAACAGCTCGTCGAAGATGGCGGCAGCGCCAAATTTGATGCGCCGGTGCTGGCGCGCGGCGGCGACGGCATCTGGGGAATCATCGTTCGAAAGGATGGCAGCAAACGCAATATCCATTTTTACAGCGGCGCGGTCAGCAATCCCGGCGACACCGGCGATTGGGTTGATCAGGGCAAAGTAACGAACGACAATTTGAGCAGTTCCGCCGAATATCACCGCATCGCTGCGACGGGCAGCGACCTGCTGCTGATCTGGCGCGAGGATCAAAAAATCCACTCCCGCCGATTCCGAAATGGCGAAATGGCATCGCCGCAAATACTTGAAAATCCTGAAGTTGAAGGCAACCAGATTTCCGGCGCGGTCAGCGATGCGCAGGGCAATGTGCAACTCGTTTTTCTCGGTGAATCCAGCGGGCATCCGCTCATTCACGCCACATACGATGCTGCGAATGATAGCTGGTCGCACACCCAAATTTCCGCCACAACCGGTGATGACGACGTTGCGCCATCGCTGCAAATCGACGGCGCGGGTAATTTGCACGTCGTGTATCGCATCCATTCATCGAACGCGAAAGACCGCATCCACTATTTCCAAAAGCCGTTGTTCGACGACTGGCGCGACGAAACCGCCAATTTGCCCGGCGATCTCGCCCGAACCGACGAATACGATCATTTGCAGGACACGCCAATTATGGCGGCGTTCGACGCCAACGAAGTGCTCGTTGCATGGATGAACGAGCGCGACAGCGATGATGCCATCGAATTGTGGATGGATTCGATCCCACTGGCGATATTGCAGGATATCACCATCGACGGACCATTTTGGCAGGCAAAAGCCGATGTCCTGCAAAAAACACAACAAATTTCCACGGAAATGCTCGAACAAAACGAAACGCTGTTCCGCTCGATTTTTGTGGATGACAACGTGCAGAATAACAGCGGCGAACCACTTTCAATGCCCGGCGTGATCATCGCAGTTTGCGCGGTGAAAAGCTTGCAGGTGACGCCCAACGGCGCGGGCACTCCGCCGGAATTTCGCTGGCAGCGATCGCCGGAAATCCAGACACCGGTTAATTTGACGCAGCTTGAAATCGATGAAAAATTGCGCAGCGGCGAGCTGACGCTGGTGATGCTGCAGGCTGATCCGGCACAGTGGCGCGGTGGCGATATCGGCGGCGAATCGTTCAAAATGCTGGCCGGTGATATCAGTCTGGACGTACTCGAAGCCGTCGATCAGTCGCGCGATAAGTTGTTCACAGACTTGAATTTAGCTGCCGCGATACCGGCTGAAGAACCGGATCGTTTTATCGGGTTGATTTCCGCACATGCCAGCGGATTGTCGCTGTATGGCAGCGCAACGTTGCCGTGGGAACCGCAAACCCAACCGGTCACCGCGCCGTTTTGCTCACCCGGCTGCTGCCCGATCCCGCGCCGGATAGCTCGCCCGTTCCCGGTTACCGGCTGACTGTCGAATACGAACGGCTGACTGTTGCCGAAGAAAATCAGTTGATCGCTGCATGGCGACGGTTGAGCCGCTACGTCAACCCGCGCCACCCGCTCAATGGCAACGCCGGCAGCGGACCGGTGCCCAATTGGATGACGCTGGAAATCACCAATCCGATGGCGGTGCCGAGGTTATTTTGGCCCATCGTTCCGTGGCCGCAAAACGCCGCCGCAACCGAATTCCCGGTGGGATTCGAGCGCGGGCAATTCAATTTGCTGATGACCGATCAGCAGGCGTATGACAGCGCCAATCCACCCGGATCGCTGGCGCGGATCATCCCGGACAACGTGGTCATCCAGCCGGACGGCAACGGGCAACTGCGTATTTTGCTCGACGCAGATTCGCAAATTCCCGCCACATCCGGGCAAATGAGCTACCAATATTTGCGCGATTCGAACAGCGCAACTAGCGAGGCATTCACCTTTTCCAACCTGAAAATGGCGTACAGTCCGGTGGAAACGCCCCGCACGCTCCGCGAATTTTTGGGGAAATCTGTGCCAGAATGGGACGAGGCAACACCGCTGCAAACCCCTGTTTTATGGGGATTTATGCCATTGGAAGATGGCTGGGCGCAGCTTCCCGTGCTCAATTTGACCGAACAAATTTTTCTCGATGCAAAAGTTGCCCAATCCGATTTGCTCTCGGTTGCGCCGCCGCGTGCGCTGTCGCAGGGTGCGGTCAGTTACGGCAACGATGCCGCAGATGTGCTCAACACGCAGCAAAATGAGCAGGCCTGGAATCTCACATTTATCAACGCGAAATCCATTTCCGGAACGCTGGTGCTGTCGCCAAACGGCAGCGGATTTGCGCTGGCGGATATGGCGCTCACCGCCGATTCGCCGGAAGTTGCCATCAACGGACTGCTCTGGCTGAGCAGCGGGAAACCGACCGAATGCGATGCGCTGCCGGACATGGACAACTGGGTTTCCGGGCTGCAACCGGTGCCGCTGCAAAGCGTGCAAAATGATGATTTGTTCCCTTCACCGATTGTTTTTGAGCTGGCGCAGATGGTTTTCGCCGCGCGAAGTGATCAGCAATTGTCCGCAAATTTGCAAAACTGGTCGTATCGACTGGCGGCGCAAATCACCGTATTGCAAAAATTGATTGATTCTGGCGTATTGCCGGAATCGGTGCTCGGCGATTATCTTCCGCTGATCTGGCGGCGGCATCCCAATTTGCCGATGGTGCAGGCGCTGCCGCTGACGCAGAACCAGTCGCCGCCGAATTATCCGGCGGCCAGCCGCCAACTGGTGCCGTTCGAGTTGCTCAGCGCTGTCGAAGACGATATTCCCGTGCCATCGCCGGACTGGGCTTTTGGCGTGCCGGATAGCGACGCAGCCGCAAAATGGCCGGCGCTGTTGGGCAGTGCCGGAGCGGCGAGCGAATGGAAATCGCTGTTCGATCTGCCGCTGACCGCGCTGTCACTGCCGGGATTACACCTCGATCCGCGGGAAAATCCCGACGAAACCGGGCTTGCCGACGATTTTCTGCCCGCCCAATTCCGGTTTGACATGCCCTACACCGACGAAATCAACGCGTTGGCGCAACTGCCGAAATCGCAGGATGAGCAATCTGCCGACGCAGACAATCCCGACGCGCCGGTGCTGCAGCCGCAAACGCCGCTCACCCGCGAAACTTTTGCGGATTTCTGGCAGGAATTGACCGAAAAAGCCAGCCTTTCCCGCGCATCAGCGATTGCCGCGTTTCTCAAAAATGACGATGCGACGCTGATTCGCCACCTGATCGAACCGTTTGTGTGGCCGGTTTCGCCGACGCTGGAAACGGGTGCATTCCCCGGAAAATTGTCCATCGCCGACAGCCAAAACGGGGCGGTGAGCATCGATTTGCAAACCGAAGCCGCGCTCGAAGGCATCTCCGGACGATTTGTCCCGGTGGATGCGCAAACCATCCGTCGGCTCGACGATGCAGATTCGACTGCCGAAAATCCGCTGGAAATCACCGCGGGCAGCATGGCGGCGCATCGCAACAGCAACGGCGAATTTGTCGATCAGCGCGGATTGGCGCGCGCCGCGAGTGTTGTCGAAATGGCGTTCATCCGCACACGCGTCAAATTGCACGAAGCGGAAACCGCATTCGATTTGACCACCGCAAAACAGGCGATTGATCTGCAAATCCACGATGGCGCGAGCTGGCAAATCTGGTTCCGCGATCTGCCGGTTGCGGCGGACAGCAGCATTTTCGACCGCAGCAAAACTGTGTCGGCATTTGCCGATGACATCAACGATCCCGAGGCACTTTCCCGGGAGCGAAATTATCTCAACGGGTACGAATGGCGCATCAGCGAGGATAGCAACAGTGCGCTAATTCCTGAATATTTAACCATTTACAATCTCCATTTTTATCCGCTGACGCTGGAAAAACTGGCGCTCAACGGCGACGAGATCGCCGAAATTGAGATGATCGGGCGCATCCAGTTGCCATTGCCGGGCGAAAAAGAAATGGTTGATTTCAGCAACGCAGCGAAAATCATTTTCCGTCGAACGGCACCGAACACGCCGCTGGCCTTTGCGGAAATTGCGCTGGTTTCCGATACCGGCGAATGGCCGCTGGCGCTTAGCGAAGGCGAAAATAGCGATGCGCCGCACCTCTTTTTCGGCGAGATTCGTCGCAACGCGGACGGCTCAGCCATCGAAATCGAT
Organism: Calditrichia bacterium; assembly: GCA_020634975.1. NCBI lineage: Bacteria > Pseudomonadati > Calditrichota > Calditrichia > Calditrichia bacterium. Next base: position 43,571 of record JACKAQ010000003.1, read on the forward strand.
GCGGTACGACTGCATTTTTACGCTTTTGGCGAGGAGTGGCGACTCGACTGGCCGGAAGCCATTGCCTTTTCGGCAACACCGGAAAACCCGCAGATTTCCGAATTTCAATTTACGCCCGACGACCCGCCCGCAGCGATTTCCCCAAAATCGCTGAAGCTTGCCATCGACGTTGCCAGCGGATCAGCACAACACAGCGTTTCAATTTTATTGGCAATTCAACTGGGCAATCGCAACCGGCTGGCGTTCGATGCATTGGTACGATTCCACCTGCTTGGCTACGCCACCGGCGCGCAAACCGGCGATGTGGTTTGGGAAAACGGCGTGCTGTTCCGCGATCTGCAACTCAACACCCCCGCGCATCCGGACGAAACCGCGCTCGTGTTTCGGGAAAATTCGCTGCAATTCCGCTGGACGGATTATCAATCGACGCAAAACACCGCATTGCAGATTTTGCCGGGAATGCACATCCAGAATTCCGGCAAAACTGCGCCGGGAATGGTTACGCTGTCGTTCACCGTTTCTCGCGAAAGCGGCGGCTTGCACACATTACATCTGCGTTCATCGTTTGTCGAAATGCTGCTGTTCACCGGTTGGGGACAATTTTTGCAGCGCCAAAATATGCCGCCGCAACTCACCCGAACGCCGGTTTTGGGCTCGTCCGCGGGACAAATTACGTTTGGCTACACCGCCCAATGGATCGACCAAAATTGGCAGGAGTCGTTTGTGCTCAACGGATTTCTGGAGGTCAGCAACCTGATTTCCTGGCCGCAGGCGATGGCGTTGGACATCATCGAAGACGATTTTATTTTGAATCTGCCGCCGGCTCAAACTGCGGATTTGCCCGCGTTGAATCACACCCGTCACTCGATGCGGGTTTTGCTCAACCAGCACAATATTCCGCTGAATCAACTGGTTGAAGGTGCCGGGGAATTGCTGTTCAATCTCGCAGAAAACCAGCCGTGGCAATTTCTGGCGGTCGTCGAGCACCAATTGACCAACGTGCTGCCGGATGCCGCTTTTCAGGAATTTGTCGTGCAAAACGATCGCCGCTGGACTGCGCTGCAGGAAGTGCGGCTGGTGCTTCCGGCGATGTTCAAACAATTTCTGCAGGATATCGGCGACAAAAGCAGCATCAGTCCACTGGGCGGCGTCGGCAGGCTCGGCGAGATCAACTATGGCTATCTCGGCGACGGGCTTCACAACGCGCTGATCTCCGAGATTGACAAATTACCCGGGCAATCGATCGGTGAATCCCGGACGCTGATAGTCGAGGCGAGCGCCCCGCACTGGATTCGGCAGGAAAAAGTGCGCAACGCCGCCGCCACAACACTGCAATTTCTTCCGAACGGCAGCCAGATGGGCATTCTCAGCAGCCCGAACGACTTTTTGCCATCGAAACCAGCGACACCAAAGTGGCTGTTCTTCACCACCCCGTTTTTGGGTCGATTGCAGCCAAAAACCGACGATTTACTCGACCAAACCACGCCAATTGACGATGCGGTGAGCATGTTGCAAATCGATCCGCTGCTACGGATGCACCTCAATCGCCAGTCGGCAACCGCCGGAGAACTCAGTCCGCTGGCGCTGGCGCTCACCAGTTGGGCGAATGCCGCGCCGCAGCGCATTCGCGTATCGGGATTCGATCTCGCGAGAATGCGCAGTTGGGCACGGTTGGACAGCACATCGCTGGAGGAAAACTGGTTCCGGCTGCAACATCCCATTGCCGAGCCGGGCGCGACATTTTTGCAGAGCGTCACCGCTGCGCTGCCGGATACGCCAGCACGACTGAGTCGACCCGCTGCGCTGGAAAAAGCATTCGACACGTTCCGCACCCATTATCCGCCGCAATCGGCCACAAATCCGCAACCGGCATTGCAACAGCGGATTTTATGGCGGGAAAGCAGCCTGCTCCAATCGCAGGGCGTTAGCAGTGTTGCACCGAACGATTCGCCGCCATATGGCTGGCACATCGCCGGGTTGCAATTGCTCACCTCCGCGCTGGCATCACCGGAAGAAACTGCCGGGGAAATCCGCCTGTTTCCGGCTGCAACCGTGGTTTCGCCAGTGAACGAACAGGACGGCAAAACCAACAAATTCCCGCTCAGTTTTGCGGTCAGTCCGTATCTCGGGCTGGAATTTCGTCCGGCACCAGCCGAAGCGACACTGAAACTGATCGCCGCAGAATTGCTCTGTCTCGACCGAAACACCAGCCGACTGACGCCCGTTGCCAGCCATTTCTGGGAAGTGGATCCGAGCATCGCGCCGCCGGCTGCCGCCGAAGCTGCGATTTTCAGCCAAAGTGCCGATTGGGCAGCAAAAATCCATGAACGGCAAAGTCCGGATTCGCCATTGGCGATGCTGCGTTACCGCGAAATCCGCAGCAAATCACTCAACGCTGTGGAAGCCGAAGCACCGCTGGTCACCACCTATTCGTTCGCAATTGTGCCGGGTATTCGCCTCTACGACTCGCTGAACAAACGGGTGTTCCGCATCCGTTCGGCGGTGCAGCAACTGCGTTTCCGCGAGGGCAATTTCGCCGGATTCGCACTACCGAAATCGTTGAAAAATTTTGAATTAGCGCCGCCACAGGTTAATGGCGTGCAGCCGCTGTATTTGCCGGATCGTCCGGTGTCGCCGGAAAACGGCGCGTGGCCGTGGGGCATGAGCGCGCTGCGAATGAGCGTCAATTACGCCGACGCCGAAACCGCCGTGCTCGGCACCGCCAGCGATGCGCCGGAAAATCCGCCGATGACGCTGTGGTGGCAGGCACCGCAACATTTTGTGCAATTCCGTTCAGCAATTTCATCGGAAAAACCGACTGCCGGTTTGCCGCCGAATTTCCGTGCACCGGCGATCAAAAGCTTTTTGCCGGTGATCGCCAATCCGCCGATGCCTGCGTTTCGCGCTGAAAATCTGGCAAATCCCGATGGCAACGCCAATTCGATCGACCGCTGGCAACCGGTGTTGCCCGGCGCGCTGCGCTTTCTGTTGACCGGCAATCGCACCGGCACGATGCTGGCGTTGCGCCACCAATTGCTGCGCCAAAGCGGATTGCATTTCGACGCTGCTGCGCCGGAATCCGGCGAAAGTCTTGTTTCCGGGAGCGTTCCGGTGCAGCATCGCGTGCCGCGTCCGGTGCCGTTGCCTGCCAATCGCTCTGTCGAAACGGCGCTGCAAACCTGGGCGAGCTATTTTGAACCGCGCAGAAATGTGCTGGTCAGCGAATCGCCGGTGGACGAAGCATTTTTCGCCGAATGCGGCAGTTTCCCCGCCCGGCGATTGCAGATGCAACTCGCTGCGCCGCGCAACGGCGCGGTGGATAAGGATTGGGACGGCAATCTCGTTTTCCGGCTCACCGGACACAGCGAATCGTTTGAGATCAGCGATTGGCAGATTGCGCTGTCGCTCGCGGATGGCGATCAATCGTTCGATTTCATAACGCCAACCGCGCCGGGAACATTCGGCGATCTCGAAAATGTGTTCATTTTTACGCTGAAAGATGCGGGCGACGGCAAAACGCTGGAACATCTGCAAACACTGGTCAAACGCAAAGCGAACGGATCGACGATCGCCGCAAACGCAAAAGTAAGTTACGCATCTGCGACAGATGGATTTTCGCAAACACTCGCTTTCCCGCTGCGAACCATCGACCGGAGCGAGTTGCCGCTGCCGCTGAAACCGAATTTCATCCATTTTGAGGACCCGGAATACAACCGTCGTCTGGCATCGCCATCGGCGCATGCAGCGGTGAATGTGAAAGTGCTACTTCCAAATGACGATCAGGAATTGCACGAAGTAACGCTGGCAGCCGACCGGCGGATTTACAATCCCGACAGCCGTGTTGCGCTGCGCTTCGATTGGGACGACAATCGCTCCGCGACCAGTCGCCTGACCGTGCAGCAGGTGGACAGCAGCGGCGTTGCCAAAACCATTTCGCTGGTGCTGGATAACGGTTCAGTGGTGCCGTTCGTCGATTTACAGAGCGGCAAATTACTGCAAATTTCGCTGCAGAAATTGCAACGCAACAACCAGCCGTTCCACTTTGCGCCCGGCGATGTGCTGCAATTCAAACTGGCGATCACCGACGGCATCGAGCCGGTAAATTTGCTGCTGCAAACCGATATCGTTTCGGAACCGGTGATTCCCGTTTCCGGTTCAGCATACGCGCTGCTGCGGCGCCAGCAATTTAACGAAAATGAATATGTCGATTGCGCCCGATTCGCGTGGGGACCGGCAGCCAGCCGCGTTGAAATGGTTTGTCCGGAAGATTTACGCAGCGAAGTGGTTCGCCGCCGCGCGGTTTTCCAGTGGACGGATGCGCTCCGCAACGGTCGTTTGCGCGGTTACGCCATCCAGAAAATATCGCCGAACGGCGCAACCCATTTTCCTAAAATTTGATCGGATTGCTTTGTGACGGGCGCAGATTTCTGTGCCCGTTTTTTTAATTTCCGATTCCCGCCTGCCTTGCGATATCCGATTTTTATGATAAATTATTGAATGAACAAAACAGGTTCCGCTGAACAAAAAATCTGTATTGTCGGTGCCGGTTCTTCAGGAATTGTAGCCGTCAAATATTTCAAAGCCAACGGGCTTAAATTTGATTGTTTCGAAAAAGGCTCTGATATCGGTGGAAACTGGCGTTACAACAACGACAACGGTCTTTCATCCGCCTACCGCTCACTGCACATCATTTCCAGTAAATGGAACATGCAATATTCAGATTTTCCGATGCCGGAAGATTTTCCGGATTACGGACACCATAGCGACGTGTTACGTTATTTCGAAAGTTACATCGCCCATTTTGAATTGCGACAGCACATCACGTTCAACACAGAAGTTGTGAAAATCGCGCCGGCGGCGAACCGGAAATGGGACGTGACGCTTTCAAGCGGAGAAACCCGGCGATACGATGCGGTGGTGATTGCCAATGGGCACCACTGGCAACCGCAAATCCCGGATTTTCCCGGCAATTTCAACGGACAAACCCTGCATTCTCATCATTACAAAACGGCAGACGGATTCGAGAACAAACGGGTGTTGATTGTCGGCATCGGCAATTCGGCATGCGATATCGCGATAGATTTATGCCGGATTGCCAAATCCGTGCATCTGTCCACCCGGCGCAGCGCCCACATTGTCCCAAAGTATTTGCTCGGTCGCCCGACAGATCAGTGGACCCATCCGCTGCTCGAACGCTTCCTGCCGATTCCGCTGCGGCGACAGGCGTTCCGGCTGCTTACTTTTTTGACTGTCGGAAATCAGGAGCGATACGGCTTGCCGCGTCCGAAGCAGAAAATGATGCAAGAACATCCAACGTTGAACCAGGAATTTTTGGCGTATGTCGGGCACGGACGTGTAAAAATAAAACCAAATATTCGCAAACTTCAGGGTGATTTTGTTGAATTTGAAGACAACACCAGTGAACCGTTCGATGCGATTATTTACGGAACCGGATATCAGATTTCATTCCCATTTTTTGATCCCGGCTTGATCGATGTGACCGGCAATCGCGTTCACCTTTATCGAAAAGTCATTCACCCGGATTTGCCGAATCTGTATTTTTTGGGATTGATTCAGCCATTGGGCGCTATTATGCCGCTGGCGGAACAACAATCCAAATGGATTGCCGGATTGCTCAGTGGCAGCATCTATTTACCGCCAATTCCGGTAATGAAAAAATCCATCGAAGCAGATCGCCGGAAACTGGAAAAACGCTATGTCAATTCTCCGCGCCACACCATTCAGGTTGATTTTTGGTCGTATTTTCAGGAAATCGAGCGGGAAATCAGAAAATATCGCCGAAAATAACGCACCCAAAAACCACACAATTAATTCAGCCAATGTCAATTTATGGATAGAAAACCCAACATTTTAATCACCGGCGCGGCCGGTTACATCGGCAGTATCGTTTGCGAACAAATCGCTGACAGCCGGGACGAATTCGGCACGGTTGTCGGGCTGGATTTACGGGAACCTTCTGCGGATCGTAAGTTTAGCGAAATCAACTACATCGCGGATGATATTCGTTCGAAAAAAATTGGCGATTATCTGCGCAAACATCAAATTGACGTGGTAGTGCATCTCGCCGCGATTGTTTCACCAGCGAAATCGATGAGCCGCGAATTTCTGCACGATGTGGAAGTGAACGGCACGGGCAACCTGCTCGATGCCTGCGTTGCGGCGAATGTGCGCCAGTTTATCGTCACCAGCAGCGGGGCGGCATATGGCTATCACCCGGACAATCCCGATTGGCTGGATGAAACCGCGCCATTGCGCGGCAATCCGGAATTTGCCTATTCCGATCACAAACGGCAAATCGAGGAAATGCTCGCGGAATTCCGCGCCAAACACCCGCAACTGCGGCAACTGATTTTTCGCCCGGGCACGATTTTGGGCGCAAATGTGAACAACCAGATCACCGATTTATTCAAAAAACCGGTAGTTTTGGGGCTGCGCGGCGCAGATTCGCCGTTTGTGTTTATCTGGGATGAAGATGTTGCGGCAGTCATTCTTGATGGCATCCGTAACGGAAAATCCGGCATTTTCAACCTCGCCGGTGACGGCACACTGAGCATGCCGGAGATCGCAAAAATTTTGGGGAAACCGTATGTTTCGCTGCCCGTTTCGTTGGTAAAATCCGTGCTTTTAGCTTTGAAAATATTGAACTTAACCCAATACGGACCGGAACAGGTCAATTTCATCCGCTATCGCCCGGTGCTGGACAATCAGCACCTGAAATCCGAATTCGGCTACATTCCGCAGAAAACCAGCCGGGAAGTTTTCGAATATTTTTTGGCGAATCGATAACCATTTTTTGCCACGAAATTGCACGATAAAACGGGTTTTAAACATAATATTTTAATTGAGATTCCTGCCTTCGCAGGAATGACAAAAAGATGTAACCTCGTTCTAACGCTCCCGCTTTGGAGCAATATTCAAACACAAAATATTTTGAGTCATTTGTGAAAATTCATCACAAAAAATCGAGCGATTGATGGAAATTTCCGGGAAGACAGTGTTGATCACCGGTGCAACGGGCGGAATGGGACGCGCGTTTTGCCGTGCGTTGGGCGAAGCCGGTGCAGCCATCGCGATGCTGGATGTGGATGAAAACTCACTCCGCGATTTTGCCGAAGAATTGACGGCTTCCGGAATTAAAACGGCGTTCGCGAGTTGCGACATTCGCGACGCGGCAGCCTGCCAAATCGCCATCGAGCAGCTGGCCGCGCATTTCGGCGGTATCGATATTTTGATGAACAACGCAGGCATCACCCATCGCAGCCTGTTTTCGGAAACCCAAATTGAAGTGCTCGAAAAAGTGATGGCTGTGAATTATTTCGGCGCAGTCAACTGCACCAAAGCGGCACTCCCCTACCTCAGACAATCCAAAGGAACAATTGTCGTAACCAGCAGTATTGCCGGATTTACACCGTTATTGGGTCGAACCGGTTACAGCGCCAGCAAATACGCGCTGCACGGATTTTTCGAATCGCTGCGTACGGAGCTGATCGATGATGGCGTAAAAATTTTGCTGGTTTGTCCGGGGTTTACCGCAACGGGTATCGAAAACCGGGCGCTTTCCGGCGATGGCAGCATCACAAAACGGCAGTGGTCAACCACCGGAAAAATCCATCAACCGGCGGATGTTGCCAATGCAATAATCAACGGCATTCGCAAAGAAAAACGGCTGCTGGTGCTTTCCACCGTCGGCAAATTGGCGTATTGGATTGGCAGGCTGTTCCCCAAATTTTACGAACGGGAAATGCGCAAAAAACTCCGCCACGAATTTTTTCCACCGTAAAATCTTATCTAAAATGCCCTTTTTAGGGAATGTTTTCTGTGATTTTAAAATCGTATCTTCCAATACAAATATGAACTTGTAACAGATGTTGTGCATCATGTTCAGACAGTTTGAAAATATTCAGACGTTTCGGAACGTATGTGCGAGTTCCTTACCAACAATACGTTTGCTATTGTTGGGTTCGCAATTGTGTGAACCACAATTGTGTGACCGCATAACATCAGCTCGAAAAACAGAGGTGGGAATGTCAAAAATTTTGATACTGTTTGTTTTGCTCAACTTAAGTGGATGGTTTGTCAGCTGCGATTCCGATCGATATTTGAGTTATAATTTCACCGCAGAAAGCCCGGCAAAAGTGGCGCAAATTAGCGGAACGATCACCAATTTATACACGGGTCAAGCTGTTGATAATGCTCAAATTATCATCGATAATCAATTCGCTGAAACCGAAAGCAACGGCGAATATTTGTTGAATTTTATTTTAGGCGGCGACGAGTCATTTAACCGATCGTATAACGTCCGGATTACCGCCGATGAATATTATCCGTTGGACACGACAATTGTTGTTTTCCCCAATTTGAATCAAGCCAAATATATTCTGGATTATGGTGCACCTGTTGTGGTTTCTGCAGAACTGGTTGAGCCGGCAATCGCCCGGGCAACAATTTTGGATTATCAGGGTATTTCGTCTGTTGATACGGTGACGGTTTTGGTGGCGTTTTTGGGAGCATTTCCGAATTCGAACAAGCTGTTGTGGCTGGAATATCCATTAATCAGAACGCAGGTAATCAACGAAAAAACAGCACGTTACGAAACCGTCATCGAATATGACAACGGCATATTGCTTTTTTCAAAAATGCGCGTAATTGCCCGCGATAACGAAGGTTTTGTAAAAAACCAGATTTTTCTGTTCGATACAAATTAGCTCAAAAACCTACCGTGATATCAAATTGATATTTGCCCAATTTTTGCAAATGCGGCACTTCTATCCGCAGCAATAATTTATATTTTCCCGGCTGAAGCTGCATGGTCAGCACTTCGCCAACCCGGTTGTTGGATAAACCGGTCGATTGTTGATCAAAACTTGCGGATTCTCGCCGGATTTCCTGCATATCGTCATCAAACAAAACGTAGGTACGCGAATAGCTGAAATTACCTTTGGCGTCTGTGCGCACTTCTTTTTCCGGCAACGAATATTCGATGCGCACCAAATTGCCGTTCAGCGATTCATCAAATTTAACCCCATTCAGTTCGTTCCACGCGTCATCGTTGGCAAAATCGAACATGGGTGTGTAAATGTATCGCGCCTCCATTCGCTCTTTGTCCAACTGTCGGTCAAAACGGCGCTGCATTTGGCGATTGGAGATGGTTGTGGCGGTTATCGCGTTGCCGTAAATATTTGTAACGTATTGCTTTACCATCAAATCCAGATTGTGGCGGGTATATTGCCAATTTTCGGTATGCCAGGCAATGTTTGAGCGATAATCCGGCTCACCAAATTTGATGTACAGCTCGCCCCGGGCATCCCACGGCGCATGCGGCGATCCGCTGCGAATATATTGATCCTGCAAATATTTGGTTTCCAGATTATCCCAATATTCGTAAAAATGCGACCGGGCGAATCGCACGCGAGCTTCGAAAGCATCACGCGCTTCATTTTTGGCTGTGGCCGGAGAAGGATCGATGCTTTTCCAATAATTATCCAACCATTTTTCGCGATCGGAACGGGTTGTGAGGCTAAAATATTTTTGGAACTGCTCCGGCGCCAAAATATGCCACATCCCGAAATCAATTAATTCATCAAAATTCCAACTGTCATCGGTTTTCAGCATGGTGCGATACTGCTCGTATCGCCGGGTTTCGAACGAAATGCCGCTGTTTTGTGAAATGGCGGAAAGCGCTTCTTCGCTTTCGATTGAGATTTTTTGGAAATTCTGAGTGGCACGGCTGTCGCTAGACAATGTTTTCAACTGACTATTTTTTGGTGTGCTATCTTCCAATTTTTTAATGAGCTTATCTGCGATTTCGACGAAAGCATCCTGTGCGACAAGTTCACGCAAAACGGGCAACGCGGCAGGATCACCCAATCGCCCCAACGCCAGCGCAGCCTGATGCCGGACGTCATCGTAACGGCTGCCGAGTTGCTCCACCAAAAACCGGTGATATTTTGCATTTCCGCTCCGTGCCAACGCTTCCGCGAGCATCACCTGGTTTAATAATCCGTCATCAGCCCAATTGCTGTTGGGATATTGTTCGCGCAAATGTTGATACGCATCGAACGCGGCTTCGCGTTCTTCGGGCAATTTTTCCAGGCTGAACGCCAGCCAGAACTGAGCATCATCTGCATAATCGCCTGACGGATCATCTTGCAGTATTTCTCGATATACGGTAATTGCCGATTGCCAGTCCTGTTTCATGCACTGTTTGCGGGCTTGCAGATACCGGGCACGCTGATCCATTTTGCCGGTTTGCGCTGATGCCATTACTCCCCCAAAAATCATCACGCAACAAATAATTCTGGCAAATCGGGCAAGTTGCCGGTTCATAGTTGTCCTCATTTTTTTATGCGATATCATAGTGACTGCACCTCTGTGGAATTTTGCCGCAGCGCGATTTGCAACTGCCGCGCTTCGATGAGCAGATCGCTGTCGCGGATCATCGATTTGAGCATTTGCACAGCGGTATCCGCTTCATCCGGTTCTATATTACTGATCTCGTAAAGCAACATTTCCAGCCGGCTGAGGTAGCGAACGAGCAGCAGATCGTTCATCCGGACACTCACTTGCTCCGCCATTGGCATCTGCCGCATCAACCGTCTGCTGGTTTGGGCATTCATATCCAAAAACTCGCTGTCGGGCGTTTCGTTATCAGCGATGTTATCGATTTCCAACAACAGCATTTCGCTGTCGAGCAAAAACATCTTGAGATCCTGCCATTCTTTGCTGGAAACATCGCGCAGTTGAAATGAAGGCGCATAAACAGCTTCCGGCGATGGTGTGAAAACCGGCTGCGGCGAAAGTAGCCACTGACCGGCAAAAATACCGATGACCAGAACAACCGCAAATTCTGCCAGCCGGAACGCCGGTGTCGGTGCGATAAAAACGCGTTCCCAAATTTCCCGCAGGGTTGCCTGCAAACTGGATGTTCTGTTCACCGGAAATTCCATCGCCATTGCAGATTGGAACGATTGCAACAATTCTTCCGATGGCGCGGCGTTCCGGTAAATCCGCAAATTCTCGCAGATTTCCCGCCAATCGCTGTTTTCCAAATCGGTATCGATCTGCGCCAGCAACGTTTCAAATTCAGCAGCTTCCGCTGGCGCCATCTGTCCGTTTTCGTAGCGAATCAATTGTTCTTCAAACTTATCCATTGCAATAGCTCAATTTATGTTCATCTTTGGTAAAATTTCTTTCAATTTATTCAATCCGCGAAACATGTGAATGCGGACCGTGTTTTCGCTGCACGTCATTATTTCGGCGATTTCTGTGGTGGAATATTCGTGGAAGAAACGCAGCGAAATTGCTGTTCGCTGGTTGATGGACAGCTGCTGCATCGCCTGCTCCAGTTGGAAACGCAGTTCGGTGTTCTCCAGTTTTTGCATCACATTTTCACCGGTTTTGGATGATGCCAACTGATTTTCGGCGGCTAATTCCAAACCGTCATTTTCGTAATAATCCATTCGGGCGCGGGAATTTTTTCGTTGTAAATCCCGGCATTGGTTCACCATTATCCGGTACAACCAGGTTGAAAAATGCGCCCGTCCTTCGAAAGCGGGCAACTTCTCGAAGGCTTTGACAAATGAATTTTGAGCAGCGTCCCGGGCATCTTCCCAATTCCCCATCAAATCGTAACCCAGATACAATAATTTTTCCTGATATTGGCTCACAAGCTGCCCAAAAGCGCTTCGATCACCTTTTTGGGCTTTTGCGACCAGTTTTTGCACCCGGGATTTCATCCATTGGTTCTCGGTTCTCCGAACGATGATCCATCATTCGTAATGAAACTTGCATAAATTAGACGTTCATATGCTGCGGAGTGTTTACGTCAGTAAAAAAGATTGTTGCGGTATTTACTATTTTTTTTCGGCTGCGCCAAAACAGAGCACTTCGCCATCGCCGGTGCCGATCACCATTTTTCCGGCGGCGATTGCCGGAGATGCAACAATTGCCGAACCGGCGGTGAATTGCCATTTTTCCTGTCCCGTGCTCACCGAGAGGCGATGAATATTGCCACGTTCGGTTGCTAAAATGAGATCATCATTGGCAACAACCGGCGACGCCTCGATTTTTGATCGGGTTTCGAATGTCCACTGCGCACGCCCGGTTTCGCGGTTGATGGCGTGAATCAGTTTATCCCGCCCGCCGGCGAACACCCATTCGTCCGTAACTGCAGCAGATGCATAAAATGGAAATTTTCGCTGCGGATGAATGTATTCCCAGCGAATTTCCAGCGGCGCCAGCGTAATCGCCAACACCCGGTTATCATATGTGCCCAGATAAGCTTCGCCAGCGACAATGGCGGCGGTGGCGGCAACGTAACCACCCAGATTCAACGAATCGGTTTGCATGCCGGTTTGCAGATTAATCAATCGCAACACGCCGTCACATCCGGCGAGAACGGCATTTTCATCGAAAATTGCGGCGGTGCTGTGCACATAATTTTCCGTTTCCAACTGCCAGCGCAATGCGCCGGTTTCGCGATTCAAACAATAGATGTACTGGTCGTATCCGCCGAAAACCAGCCACTCGCCGGAAATGTTCACCGATGAAATAATCTCGCCTTCGGTTTGAAATTGCCATTTCAGCGAACCGTTTTCCGCGGAAACGGCATGCAACATACCATCGCCATCACCAAAAAAAACGGTGCCGTCCGCTACTGTCGGCGACGATTTGATATCCCCATTCGCAGCATATTTCCAAATCTGTTCGCCCGATACCAGATCCAGCGCGTACAAATGCCCATCCGCCGACGCAACGAAAACCCGTTCGCCAACAATGGCGGCGGTGCTGACAATTTCGTCGTCCGTCTGAAATCGCCAGATCAAATCGAGCTGTTCAGGTAATTCGGCGTTGCTCACGCCGGTCATTTGGGCGTTGCCCCGAAACATCGGCCAATCATTGTTGGCGGCGGAAACTTCGGGTGAACCGGATTGAGCAATCGCCGCTGCGCATATAAACAGCAGCCCATAAACTGCAATATTTATTGATAGATATGTTTTTTTCATGAGCCACCAAAATATCGATGAATATCGAGCATCACCGCATAAATCATCAAACCGAGAATGGCAATCCACCCGGCGAGATGCAGCGGCAGCGATAGCCGTGTCATCACCGGATGCAGCGGTTCCAGCGCATACAGCAACAATTTACCGCCGTCCAGCGGCGGAACGGGCAGCAAGTTGAGCACTGCAAAATTGATGCTCAAAATGATGCTGATGCTCAAAAACGCGTTCCAGCCGCCGGAAAGCGCCTGACTGCCTTCTGTAAAAATTCCGATGACGCTGGTCAGCGATTCCGGGTTGGAAAAAAGGGTGGGCAGCATTTGAAACATGCCCATCATCGTGCTGAACGTTTGCAGCCACGGCGAAATCATCAGCGCAAAAAAACCGGATTCGCCGGAGAGCAAGTTGAGCAGCGCAAACAGAGGAATGCAAATCAACACATTCGCCAGCGGTCCGCCGATTGTGAACACCATTCGCCGACACACCGGCGCTTGCGGATGCAATTGTCCGTTGCTCAGCTTCGGCAACACATAACCGCCGATGGGCAGCATCGCCAGCCGGAATTCGGTTTCACCAAGCCGGGTTTTCCAAATAGCTTTGCCAAATCCGACTGAAAACCGGGCAACCGGAATGCCCGTCCATCGCGCAGCCAAAAAATGCCCGAGTTCGTGAACGAAAATTAAACAGCCGAGAATCAGTCCAATAATGATAAAATTCATAGAAATGTCAGGTTGTTTTGGGAAATTTACCAGGCTTGCCGGTATAAATCGAGCAGCGTTTGTTCATCAACGGAACGCGGATTGAAACGTCCGGTCCACTGTTCCGCCGCCAGTTTTGCGAGCACCGGCAAATCGGTTTCGGGCACGTTGCACTGATTTAGCGATCCGGGTAAATCTCCCCATTCTTGCAATTGATGAATGCGGTTTGTCAGATATGTTACCGCATCAGATTTTACCGAGGAGTGCAAAATCAGTTCCCCATACAGCGGCGCAACCTCGCTCGCGTTAAAGCGAACAACATGCGGCAGCATAATGCCAACCGCTGTGCCGTGAGTGATGCCGTAGGTTGCCGTTAGCGGATTTGCCAATGCATGAGCAGCACCCAACATACTGTTTTCAATAGACATACCGGCGAGATGCGCACCCATCAGCATGGCGCTTGCGGCTGTAATTTGGGATGGAGAATTCAAAAAATATTCCGCATGTTCGTCGATAAAACGAAAGGCTTCTTTGGCGAACATTTGGGAAAAAGCGGTTCGTTTGGTGCTCACAAAGCTTTCCACAGCATGAGAAAATGCATCCATTACCGTTACGGCGGCAACCGGTTTTGGCAGCGTCGCCAGCAGCAGCGGATCTAAAATAACCGTGTGAAAACGCGCTTTCAGATCGCCGCAAGCCATTTTCCGATGATCGGTTGCGCGGGAAATCAGCGCAAAAGATTGCGCTTCGCTTCCGGTTCCCGCGGTTGTCGGGATGCCGATTGACGGCAACATTGGCTGGGTAGCTTTGCCAAATCCCCAATAATCTGCCATTTGACCGCCGTTCGTCACCAAAAAATTGATGCCTTTGGCACAGTCCATCGAACTGCCGCCACCAAGTGCGATGATGACATCCGGCAATCCGCCGGATTGAACAACAGCTGCGGCGGCTTTCACCTGTGCATCGGTTGGGTTTTCGTTAACATCCTCAAACACATTCGTGGAGATATTTGATTGGTGCAATATATTCAATGCTTTATCGGTAATTCCGGATGCGACAATTCCCGCATCCGTAACGATCAGCACATGCCGGCCACCGAGCGATTTTACCAAATCGCCCAGTTTTGCCAGCGCGTTAGTTCCAAAAACAACCTGTATTGTGGGTCGAAATTCAAATAAATTCATATTCAATAACATCAATTTTCCGCAATAGTTGGCATCCGGTTATCCGTTGGTGCGTTCAAATTCTTTCATAAATGCAACGAGCGTTTGCACGCCTTCTGTGGGCATTGCGTTGTAAATTGATGCACGAATTCCTCCGACTGAGCGATGCCCTTTGAGTCCGGACATGTGTTGCGCGGTTGCTTCCGCAACAAATTTTTTCTCGAGGTCTTCGTTTGGCAACCGCCAGGTTATGTTCATCAGCGAGCGGCTGTTTTTCTGTGCATGCGGTTTGTAAAAATCACCGGCATCCAGTGCATCGTATAACAAACCGGCTTTTTTGCGATTGGCGCTTTCAATTTTATCGATGCCACCCTGGCTTTTGATCCATTTCATCACCAAACCGACCACATAAATCGGGAAAGTCGGCGGCGTATTATACATGGAATTGCCTTCGGCGATGGTTTTGTAATTGAAAACCGTGGGGATATTTGACGGGCAACGATCCAGTAAATCTTTGCGGATAATCGTAATGGTAACACCTGCAGGACCTGCATTTTTTTGTGCACCTGCATAAATCAGGGCAAATTTTTTGGGATCGAACCTGCGGCAATATAAATCGGATGACATATCGGCAATCAACGGCACATCACCCGTATCCGGATAATCTTGGAACTGGGTGCCGAAAATGGTGTTGTTGGAGCAGATATGCAAATATGCGGCATCCGAACCTGCTTTAAAATCGGTAGGTATGTGGTTGTGATTACTGGATTTGGATGATGCGACAACCCGAGCAGGTTTGCCAAGTTGCACTGCTTCTTTATAGGCTTTTATCGCCCACGAACCGCTGTCAACATATTCCCCGACTCTGCCATCGACAGATAAATTCAGCGGAACGGCGGCAAACTGTCCGGTGGCGCCGCCCTGCATAAACACAACCTGGTAATCATCGGAGAATCCCATAATATCGAGAATCAGCGATGCTGCTTCGTTCAATACTTCATCAAATGTTTTGGACCTGTGGCTCATTTCCATTAATGACATGCCCTGCCCGCGAAAATTAACCAGCTCTTCCTGAACCTGATGTAAAACGGGTAGCGGCAGCGTTGCCGGTCCGGCGCTAAAATTGAAAATTCGTTGCATAATATGGCCTCCGTTCTGCTGTTTTTTGGGATTATTTCGACCGTGCTAAATTAACACTGCGTAACGGCGCTTGCCAGATATATTTTACGCAGCGTCAGCGCTTTCCGGGTTTCCACAGCGTTTCTTCGACGCCCGATTTTGCCGCAACATAGCGTCCGGCAACAAACAACCAATCGCTCAAACGGTTCAGATAGGGCAGTTCTGTGCCGTCCAGCGGCTCCGCCTGCAACACGTGATAAAGCTCGCGTTCCGCCCTCCGGCAAACCGTTCGTGCCACATGAATTCTGGCGGAAACCTCTCCTCCACCCGGCAAAATAAAGGACTTCAGGGATGGCAGATCGGTGTTCATTTCATCCATCTCCGTTTCGAGGCGCCGGACGTCCGGATCGTGAATTACCGGCGTATTTTCCCGGCGGTCTTCCGGCAACACCGCCAATTGTGAACCCAGATCAAACAACTCATTTTGAATCCGGAGCACCTTTTCGCGGATGATTGCCAAATCGCCGGTTGCATCTCGCAAACCCTCCGCAACTAAACCGAGATGAGCATTCAATTCATCAATGGTTCCATATGCGACAATTCTCGGCGCGGTTTTTTCAACGCGTTGACCGCCGGCCAAACTTGTCATTCCTTCATCGCCGGTTTTGGTATATACACGGGTAATCCTGACCATTTTATGCTCCAAATTCAAAAGAGTTGAAAAATTCATGCTTCAATAATTTTACCGGTTTGCAATGTACATTCAACATGACTTTCAGAAAAATGAAAATCAATTTCAGTATCTTTTAGGATTGCCGAATTTAGTGATGTCAGATTTCGTATTTGAAAAAAGTTAAAAAGTATTGTGTTGTGAAAAATTATTCATTACTATTGGCGCGATTGTTGTAAAGAGGTCCGTAAATAACATTTACTAAACATAAACAAATGGAGGATATCATGATCAAAGTGAGTCCAAAAAATCAGAAAATCACCTTCCAACTGGAGAAGCAAAACGCAGACAGCGTAGCCGTTGTTGGTGATTTCAACAATTGGGATAGCAATGCAACCCCGATGAAATTTGTAAAACGCAGTGGCGTTTGGAAAGCAGATGTAACCGTTTCCAGCGGTGTTCATGAATTTCGCTATCTGGTAAACGACAGCGAATGGATTAACGATGAAGAAGCACCGGCAGTGCCGAACGCATTTGGTACCAGCAATTCCGTAGCCGAAGTTGTTGCCCCCAAAGCACCTGCAAAAAAGAAATTAGCAAAGAAATAGTGTTGCATTTTTGATGGGGAACGGGCACAATCGTTCCCCATTTTTTTGTAATTTTTTTATTGACAAACCAGGATCGGCACTATATATTTCGCGCCGTTGTTACAAAACGATCCGGAGTAGCTCAGTGGTAGAGCGAGTGGCTGTTAACCACCAGGTCGGGGTTCAAATCCCTCAGATTTTACCCAAAAACCTAAGCTATTGTTTTTATTGCAGTTTAAGTTGTTGTTATTTGTGCAAAGAAATTTTTTTAACACTCTCCTCCGGAGCAAGAATTCAGAAAGGTCGCTATTCACACGTTTAGCGACCTTTTTTGTTTACACGCCGCATTCAATATCATCTGTATTTAATATGTATGCAAAATTTCACAAATGCATATCAAACCACATTGATTTGTAAAATTTCCGTTTTCAGATATCTGAAAATTCCTGCTAAATAATAAAGCTGAGATACATTTAATTTAAATACGTTGTAGCCGTAAATCCCAAAAGGGCGTCCGAATACGACGCCTTTTTTATATGCCTCAAAATTAATATTTGCAATTGTGCCTACCGAATCATGTTGATTGTCAGATTCATTCCATAAATTTTACGTCACGAATGAAAAATATTTCAACTTACAGGCAAAATTCGTATTTTATGCAAATAATAACCCGTCAATCAGCGCTGTTTTTTTTGAAAATGATGCCAATTTTAAATTGTGAAATACTATCGATGTCTTTTTTCAGCAAGAACAAAAGACAACGTAAATCCCCGGTACAACGGATACTTACCGCTTTTGTTGTGTTTTCATGGATTGTATTTTATTCCACAGCTTTTTCCCAATCAGAGTTTGATTTTGTTAACGAGAGCGGTATTCCCCATATTCAAAATTTCAGCCCAAAAGATTACAATGGGTCATCGCAAAACTGGGCAATGGTTCAGGATTTGCGCGGCATCATGTATTTCGGGAATGTGGATGGCGTTCTGGAATACGATGGCGTCCATTGGCGATTAATCAAAACACCTCAAAATGCCACAATCCGCTCAATGGCAATGGATAAAACCGGGCGTATTTTTAATGGCGCAATTGGTGATTTGGGATATCTCGCACCCGATTCCGTTGGCACAACCCAATTCGTTTCGCTGAAAGAAAAATTGCCACCCGATTACCGCGACTTCACCGATGTCTGGTATACCCGCATTACACCCGATGGCGTTTATTTTATGACCTACCATTTTCTGGCGCGTTGGGATGGTTCAGAAATGAAAGTTTGGGACCCTCCGGTCAGCAATTTTTTCCGCTGCTTCACAATTGCGGATACGCTGATGGCTCATTGCGGCGTGGATGTGGGTTTGGCAAAAATGGTAGACGATTCGTTGCAAATCATCCCCAATTCAACCGGTTTCCGATATGTCAATTTTGTAGCTCCTGCGCCCGATGGAGGCGCCATATTGGGCGCGTCGATCAACAAATTGGTGCGATATGACGGCAGCACTTTTGAAATCCAAAATAGCGCGGTTGATGCGTATTTGGCGAAATACGAGCTTTACAGCGGATGCTCAATTCCCGGCACAAATTTGTATGCATTGGGAACGTTGAGCGGCGGTGTCGTGATTACGGATGCGGATGGAAACATTAAAAATATATTCAATAAAAACAGCGGTTTACGCGATGAAACTATTTGGTCGATGGATACCGACAATCAGGGCGGATTGTGGATCGGGATGAACAATGGTCTGGCGCGAGTGGCGCTGCCGCCGCAATCCACTTTTTATGATGAATCGTTGGGAATCGAGGGCACGGTAGAGGCGATGGAACGCCACACCGGCACTTTGTATGCAGCCACCAGCAACGGCGTTTATTATCTGGAACCGGCAGTTTCTGTGCAATCGCAGCCGCAATTCCGGGAGGTTGAAAATGTTGGTGCGCAGTGCTGGGATCTGCTGTCTATCGGTGATGATTTGTTCTCCGCTTCGCACAACGGCGTTCATCAAATTTCCGGCAATCGCGGCAAATTGATCTATCAAAAAAACACCAATTCGCTGTATCAATCGCGATTTCATCCAAATTTTATTTTTGTCGGCACTGAGTTTGGTCTGGCATTTCTCAAAAAAACTGCCGGAAAATGGGCGTTTGCCGGCATGCTGCCGGGCATTAAAGATATGGTGAACACCATTGCGGAAGACGATGACGGAAATATTTGGGTGGTAAATTCCCCTTTAAATTTACGCAAAATCACGCTCGCCAGCGGTGTGCCGCTCGACAAGTTAACGGAAGCGGACGTCACGATTTCCAGTTACGAAAAAACACCGGCATTACAAGACAAAATGCTGGGCAGCATCTATTTTCTGGATGGAAAAGTGCTGGTTTCCACAAACAAAGGTCTGTTCGGATGGGAAGATGATCGATTTATTCCGGCAACCAATTTTGACAATCTGGCAGATTCGACCCTAAATATCGTGCAAATAAAACGCTCTCCGGGCGATGTGGACCGGATTGTTGCAATTCAGAACGGCGAAATCAGAATCGGCACTATCGACCCAATCAATCGCCAAACAACGGTGTGGGACACCGCCCGATTTGCCGACTTGCGCGATCATGGGCAAATTTATATGCTGTTCCCGGACAAAGGCATTGGCGGCGAATTGTCGGCAGATTATCGCTATCTCTGGATCAGCAACGATGAGGGATTGCGGCGATACGATTTGTCAATTTCACCCAATGTTCAAACAGATTTCCCGATGCTGATTCGCCGGGTGACAGTCAATACCGATTCGCTAATTTTTGGCGGAACGGATATTTCCGAACCCGGAACCGTGCGCGAACTGCTCTACAAAAACAACGCCTTACGTATTGAATTTTCCGGACTTAGCTACGCTGCACCGGAAGCGAATCGCTATCAGTATTTTCTCGAAGGATTCGACACCGACTGGTCGCACTGGACATTGGAGAGTCAGAAAGATTACACCAATTTGCCGGAGGGCAACTATCGCTTCCGGGTGCGATCGCAAAATTTGCAACAGCAATTCAGCGAGGAAGCAACATTCGTTTTTGTCATTTTGCCGCCGTGGTATCGCACAGGATTGGCATATTTTATTTACACAATTTTAGGGATTCTGGGATTGTTTTCGCTGGTGCGCTGGCGGGTTTCACTGGTGGAAAAACGGGCGGAGGCATTGGAAGCCATCGTCGCGGAAAGAACCGCACAGCTTGCGGAACAATCGGAAAAACTGAAAGAGCTGGACAAACTGAAATCCCGCTTTTTTACCAATATTTCCCACGAATTTCGTACACCGCTAACGTTAATTTTGGGACCGATGGAAAAACTGGCGGAAGATGTGCAAACGGATAAATCCCGGACCATTTTGCAGGTGATGCGCCGCAACGCAAATCGGTTACTGAAGTTGATCAACCAGTTGCTCGACCTCTCGCGGCTCGATGCCGGAAAATTATCGCTCCATTTACAAAACGTGGATGTAATCCCGCTGATGAATGGCATTGTGATGTCGTACGAATCGCTGGCGGAAATGCGCAATATCACGCTGAAAATCGACTTACCGGATCAATCGTTGCATACGGCAGTCGATGTGGAAAAATTTGAAAATATCTGCCACAACCTGTTGTCCAATGCATTCAAATTCACGCCAAACGATGGCAAAATAGATATTGCCATTGATGTGCATAGCGATGCTGAGTTGGACCAACCCTACCTCGACATCCGGATTCGCGACACCGGTGAAGGCATATCCGCAGATCGGCTGGAAAATATTTTCAATCGATTTTATCAGGTGGACGATTCACCCAATCGGGCGCATGAAGGCACCGGCATCGGGCTGGCGTTGACCAAAGAACTGGTTGAACTGCACAACGGCAGCATATCCGTGACCAGCAAACCGGGAGAAGGTTCAGCGTTTACGGTGCGATTACCGTTCGGACAAATTGAACAGGATGCTGTCGAAATTATGCCGACGCCGACTGAAAATTTTCCCAAAACAAATATTTCTGGCGAATTTTTTGGCAACAATTCCACCACCCCTGCCGAGATGACAGCGCCGGAAAACGGCAGCCAAAATGCGGCGAAACCGTTGCTGCTGCTCATTGAGGACAATCCGGACATGCGCCTTTACATCCGCACATATCTCGATCCGGAATTCAGCGTCATCGAAGCGGTTGATGGCGAAGCGGGTGTGGCAATGGCGCAGGAAACCATGCCGGATTTGGTCATCAGCGATTTAATGATGCCCAAAATGGACGGATACACCGTCTGCAAACATTTGAAAACCGATGAGCGCACCAGCCACATTCCGGTTATTTTGCTTACCGCCCGCGCTGCCCGGGAAGACAAACTCACCGGACTTGAAACCGGCGCAGATGATTACCTGATCAAACCGTTTGATGCCAAAGAATTAGTGGTGCGGGTGAAAAATCTGATTGAATTGCGATCACAGCTTCGCGAACGATTCAGCAACGCAACGGTCATTAAGCCGACGGAAGTTGCTGCAACTTCGATAGATAAATTGTTTCTCGAAAAAATAATTTCGGTGATCGACGCACACATTGGCGAAGAATTGTTTTACGTTGAACAATTGGCAGAAACCGTTGGGATGAGCGTTTCGCAGCTCAACCGGAAATTGGGTGCGTTGATCGATCAGCCCGCCGGACAGCTGATCCGCTCAATGCGGCTGCAACGCGCGGCCGATTTGCTCAAACAAAATGCCGGAAATGTTGCCGAAATTTGTTACGAAGTCGGTTTCAGCAGTCAAGCGAATTTTACCCGTGCGTTCAAAAAACAGTTCGGCGTTTCGCCAATGGCCTATCGGCGAAGATACGTTTGACGCCTCTTTCCACTCGCCACAACCATTTTTTTCATCACAAAAATCTGTTTTTTAGCGTAAATGCGCGAAAATGACAAGTTTTTGCGCAGTATCGAAAAGATTTTTGCCCACCCAATATTGTAATTTTATCCAGCAAACATAAAGACCGGTTTGATCGATTAACTACCGGCAGAAATATCAATCAACACAAAAGGTGCATCTTGAAAAACTCTGAATCATTCAATCCGCAACAGATCAAAGGATTGGTATGGCGCACAGCCAATAATATTCAGGCAAGACAAATAAAAAACGCATTGGAAGCGCTTCGAATTTTATGTGAAATACAACAGGATGGTAATGCCGAGCAAGCTGTCTACCTGCTCATCGTTCCGAACCCGGCGGATGTCCCCCGGGCAACTGATTTTATCTGGCGCGATGAGTTTGGCTTGCAACTGAAGTCCGTCGGGGAAATGCCGCAGGATTATCATTTGCCGAAATCAGATAACAACCATTGAATCATTCAAACCCTTTGAAAAAGCACTATTTTATTTCATCCAATTCAAAACAGTGATTGTGATGTTTATCCCAAAAACCAGACAAGTCGTTTGCTGGAATAGTCAATTTCATCTTAATTCTGAAACCGTTGGGAAACATTTCTCAATTGATAATTGAAATTCAAGATTGAACGAAATGCATCACTGATCGTCAGTGCAATGCGTCACGAAAATGTTGTATTTTTCAATATGATTATATTTAGATAACAATATGTTTGGCGGTGCGATTTGTCACAACGAGAAATTCCAAAAAGGTTGTTATTTACATCGCCTTATTTGGGAATTTAAATAGTGCTTCGCAACTAGGCAACGTCTGTTAGTGGTTCAACATTCCAAACTTTTCACCCCCGGATTTCAAAGCATCCGGTAATTCATTCCTTTTTAAGCTGAAGTTGCATTTTAGCGTCTCTATAATCAAAACAACTGTTTACGCCGCAATACTTCGACATAAATAGTATCAGATTTTCGAAGTGCATTTGTTCAGATTGTTCGCTCTTAACATTTCAAGGATGAAATCGTTCTCGCCATTTATTTCTACCTGGGTTGATCGACCCGGTGAGGAATTATCTCTTCCAGAATGTTGCAAGTCCATAAATACATTTACTTTAACGGAGGATGTCCACAATGAATAAATTGGTTTCTGCAAATTTCTGCAAACTAATTTTTCTCAAATTTATTTTGTTAGGCTTGTTTCTAGTTGCGTCAACCGGCGCATTGATTTCACAGCCTGCCAGAGATCAACAAACGGATGACACACAAAAGCAACAATTTGTTGATAATGAAATTATTGTCCAAATTAAGGCAACCGCGGCGAAACAGGCCGGGTTGAGCCATCGCCCGATTTACGGCGCTACTGGCCTGCCGGCGCTGGATGCGCTGAATAACCGCTATGGCGTGCGCAGTGCTGAACCGGTGTTCAAAACCATCTCCCAAAAAGCTGCCAGCGCAGCCAAAGCCGAACAGTTCGGTCTAACCCGCATATATGTGTTAAAGGTCTCTGACGGTACCGATATCGAAAAGGCAATCGCTGAGTATGAAAAACTGCCGGAAATTGCCTATGCCGAGCCGAACCTTCTTCGTACTTTGACAGCCGTTCCCAACGATCCATTGTATGCCAGCCAGTGGGCTTTGAACAACACCGGACAGGCAATTCCCTACAACAACGTGGGCACGGTCGGAACACCCGGCGCGGACATCAACGCCCAGCTCGCCTGGGATTTGCACACCGGCGATAACAGCATCATTCTGGCCATTATCGATTCCGGTGTCGATTACAACCACCCGGAATTTGCCGGACGCATGCTTCCCGGGTATGATTTTTACAATGATGACAACGATCCCATGGATGACAATGGTCATGGCACCTCATGTGCCGGTATTGCTGCCGCGGCCGGAAATAACGGCATCGGTGTCGCCGGGGTTAACTGGAATTGCAAGATTATGCCGCTTAAAGCGGGGGGCAGCGGTAGTTCACTCACCTTAACTGCAATTGTCAACAGTATCAACTATGCCGCAGATAACGGCGCTCATGTTCTTTCCATGAGTTTTGGCGGCGGATACAGCGCAACAGAAGAAGCTGCTGTAAACTATGCGCATAGCATGGGTTGTATTCTGGTGGCTGCCCGGGGTAATGATAACAATTCATTTGCCGAGTATCCGGCAAGTTTTGCCAATGTTATGGCGATTGGTGCAATGAGTCCCTGCAACGAGCGCAAATCGCCTTCTTCCTGCGACGGTGAAACCTTCTGGGGCAGCAGCTACGGTGCAGACCTGGACGTAATGGCACCGGGCACCCGCATCCATACGACAGATATTCTCGGCGCCGGCGGATACTCTGCCGGAGATTACACAGCCACTTTTAACGGTACTTCTTCAGCTGCTCCGTTCGTCGCCGGTGTGGCAGCGTTAGTCCGTTCTTATGCGCCCTCACTCACCAATGACGATATTCGCGATGTCATCAACAGCACGGCAGTGGATATCGGCGCTGCCGGTTTTGATATCGAAACCGGCTATGGTCGTGTAAATGCCTACGCCGCACTGAATTTTGCGCTGAGTTCCGTTCCGCCGCAAGCTTCTGTTTCACCAACCGGACTCAGTTTCACGATGGACCCGGATCTGACCGATAGCGATGTCTTTACCATCAGCAATGCCGGCGGCGCTAACGCCCGCAACTTATTCTGGAACATTACTTACGATCCCGCCTGTACCTGGCTTTCTATTGATAAAGCAATTGGACGTCTATCCGGAAACACCAATGAACAAATCACCGTTAGCATCAACACCTTAGGGATGATTGCCGGGAATTACCAATGCACGCTGAACATCAACAGCAACGACCCAGATGACCCGCTCGTTGAGATCGTCGTCGATCTGAACGTAAACAGTTTGCCACCGCCGGACATCGCGGTATCGCCGGGCGCATTCTTCTTTAACCTCAACACCGGTGAAAACACCACAGATATGCTCACCATTTCCAATGATGCACCTGCCGGAAACCTGAATCTGCACTGGAATGCCACACTGCAAGGCTCCAATATTGACTGGTTGGGGATAAACCTCAATGCCGGGATCATCGCTCCGCAGGACAATCAGACGGTGCAGGTCAATGTAAATGCAACGGGTTTGAGCAACGGTCTCTACCAGGGAACCATCGAAGTGACTTCCAATGATCCCAACAACGTGACTATCCAAATTCCGGTGGAGCTTTCGGTAATGGAGCCGGTAATTGGCGGACAAAAATTATATTCGTTTAGTTCTGCTGGCAAAACCATTCAGCGAGCTGAACTTGATGGTAGCAACCTTGCCACCGTGCAATCAGGGCTTTCCGGACCTCTGGATGGGGCAGTAGATGAGATCAACCGCAAATTATACTGGATAGACTTGTTTGACGATACCTTTTATCGCAGCGATCTGAATGGCACCAACATGGAGACAGTTCTATCCGGGCTGAGTTCACCGTATTCCATCGCGGTGGATGCCGTGAATAGCCAGATCTATTGGATCGAGGTTTTTCCGGTTGCAGACCGGCGTATCCGGCGGGCGAATTTAGATGGTACCGGTATTGTGACATTGGTCAGTTTTTCCGGTCAAAATGCCAACGGACTTTCCCTGGATATCGCCGGTGGAAAAATGTACTGGTGTGAAGGATTTGATTTCGCCACAGCACCGGAAGGTATTTGGCGGGCGAATTTAGATGGCTCAAATCCGGAGAAAGTCGTTGATCTTAGTGTAGATCCATTTGGTCTGGCTCTGGATCTGGTTAATGGTAAAATGTATTTTGGTAATACCGAGAGTGATGCGATTACCCGCGCTAACCTTGATGGTAGCAATGTTGAAAACGTATTTACCGGGTTTGAAGCCTCGGACCTGGACATTGATGTGGCTAATGGAAAACTCTATTGGGGCCGCCGGGACGGTATTGGCATTCAGCGCGGAAATACGGATGGAACCGGTATCGAGACACTTAATGTACCTGGCAACAGGCTAACACTGGATTTAAGCGATCCGGCTTGTGCCATCACCGGGTTGGCTGCAGGTAACCAAACCGCCTGTGCCCCCGCAGACCAACACTTACACCCAGGAAGTGACCGTTACCTACGCATTTCAACCCACAACAGGCACGTTGGATGTCAACGGACAGAGCTTTGCCATCACCGCCAGCCCGCAAACCGTTACACTGGTTGGTCTGGTTTCAAATGGACAGGCTGTTAATGTCACAGCTTCCTTTTCCGAAGATCCGACCTGCAGCCTGACGCAGGCAGCATTATTTACCGCTCCGGCAAACTGTGAACCCTGTGCCATCACGGCGTTAGCTGCCGGCACCCAAACCGCCTGCGATCCGGCAACCAACCTGTATACCCAACAGGTAACGGTAACCTACGCGCATCAACCCGCCAGCGGCACACTGGATGTGAACGGTCAGAGTTTTGCCATCACCGCCAGCCCGCAAACCGTTACACTGATTGATCTGGTTTCAAACGGGCAGGCTGTAAATGTCACCGCCTCTTTTTCTGCAGAACCGGCGTGCAGCCTGACGACGAATGCATTGTTCACTGCCCCGGAAGCCTGTGATGCGTTAGATATTTGTGCAGAAATTAACCCGTTGATTGCGGAGATTGACGCATTGCTGAACAATCCCGGTACGCCACGGAAATCCAAAAGCAAGCTGATCAAAGCTAAAGATTATCTGAATAGCGCCTGCGACAATTTTACCGCCGGTGAATACGACCGCGGATTTAATGATCTGGCAGACGCGGCTGATGAACTCAACAAAGCCATGGACAAAGGCGCCAACGCCGGTGCCATCCGGGTTGCTACCGTTGACCTGGCACGGTTGATTGCCACCGAAACCATTGCCGATGCCCAAGCTTATGCTGGTGATCCGGCAATCGATCAACTCCTCAGCAAAGCAGCAGAAGCCCTCGCCGATGGCGATACCGAACGCGCTGATGACAAATTCGACAAAGCCGTGAAAGAATACGGCAAAGCCTGGGAATACGCCGCAGAAGCCATTCAACTGGCGGGCAACACCGGCACCGGCGGGGAAATTTCCATGGATCTCGATCCGGTTCTGAATGCCATCGATGCGTTGCTGGCAAACAATCCCAATAAAAAAGCCCGCAAAGCGTTGCAAAAAGCGCACGGCAAAGTGACTGATGCCCAAAGCAAATACGACAACGGCGATATCGAAGACGGATACGGCAAGCTGGAAGACGCCGTCGGCTATCTGGAAGACGCCGCCGATGAAGGCTCGGACGCCGATCCGGTGATCGCCAACCTGCTCACGCTCGGTCGCGATTACGCTGTTGCCAAAATCACCGAAGCGCAAACCTACGCCGGCACACCGGAAGTGGATCAGCAGATCACCAAAGCCCAAAATTATTTGAGCGACGGGGACGCTGCCGCTGCGCAGGGCAAAAACGAAAAAGCGATGGATCGCTACGGCAAAGCCTGGATAGAAGCGCAGGAAGGCGTGCTGCTCGGCAACGGACTCGGCAAAACCGCCGGCGAACCGGTTGCGGTCATTCCCACCGAATACGGGCTGGATCAGAACTATCCCAACCCCTTCAATCCGGAAACGACCATCCGTTTCGCTTTGCCGCAATCCGGCAACGTGACGCTCAAAATCTTCAACCTGAGCGGTCAGTTGGTGCGCACGTTGGTCAGCAGCGATTTTGCTGCAGGACAACACCAGATCGTTTGGAACGGTCGCAACGATCTCGGCGAAAAGGTTGCCAGCGGGATGTATCTCTACCGCATCACCGCCGGATCATTTGTCCAAACCAAAAAGATGATGTTGATGAAGTAAATTTGGAAAAGTAAACCATCATTTTTCTGAATAAATCAACAAACCCCCGGACGTCTGTAACATCTGGGGTTTGTTGTTATTGCGTTTCTGTTTCTCAACCCACCGGGTATTTTGGGGGAAAAATTGCCAATAAAATGTGCCCAATGCGCGAAAATGACAAAATTATGCGCAGTATTGAAAAGAAATCACCCTTCTGAAAAGCTAAATTGACAGCAGCAACAGTTTGAAACACGCCACAGGAAGTTCCTGATGTTGCAGTAACCGCCCCGGTTCTCCTGTGATAAACTATTCAACAGTTTGGTCTTTGATAAAACATGATATTGCAATATGTGACCCAAAACTCTAACGTTTTTTCACTCGCATGTATATTTCGCAATCCGCGACCGGAATTACGGTTCACTTTTAGCGCGGGATACTAACCTTAAACAGTCTCACCTGTAATTGTAACACCGCTGAACATCATTAGAAAATTTTCACAGTCTTTGGTTTTTATTAAACACCCCTTACTCAGGAGGAACTATTAAATGATTATTTTCAATACTATTGAACCCTGGCAACGAACACTCCGTTGCATTTTCACCGCGATGGCACTATGGCTGCTGTTTGCCGCATCGCCGGTTCTTGCACAGGAATCGATGATGTCTGCACCACAGACACCCGTATCCGATCTGCTGAACGCAGACGGCACCATCAACCTCAACAACGGATTTTCCGGTAATCTGGACTTGAATGGATATCACATGGTAAACGGGCCCAATGGCGAGCCGCGCTTTGTGCCTATTAACCAACCGCAACCCACCAACGCTCCGGCACATTTGAGTTCAGCCGGTGATGGGCAGTGGGACGATCAGTTTTCCGGCAGTGGCGTTACCGGGGCGAATAATAATGTAATAACTACATCCATCATCGGGGTGAACTGTATATCGGCGGATATTTTACGACTGTAGGAAACGCCGCTGCAAAAAGTATCGCCAAGTGGGATGGTACATCCTGGCAAGCATTGGGTGCCGGTCTCAATTTTAATGTAATCGCCATCATTGAATTTAACGGTTTTATCTATGCCGGAGGTCAGTTTTCAAGCACCGGAGATGGCAGCGTTACCGGGCTAAACTACATTGCCAAATGGGACGGCAGCAACTGGACACCGGTGGGTTCAGGATTCAATAATGCGGTAAGAGACTTTGCCATACTCGGTGGCGAATTGTATGCGGCGGGGGTTTCACCCAAACCGGAGATGGCAGCGTTACCGGGCTAAATTACATTGCCAAATGGGACGGCAGCAACTGGGCAGCTCTGGGAACCGGGTTCAACAGCATCGTCTTTTCTCTGACCCTCATTGGCACGGATATTTATGCCGGGGGATGGTTTACCAAGACCGCAGATAACAGCGTCACACTCAACCACATCGCCAAATGGGACGGCACTTCATGGTCGGCACTGGGAACAGGGCTAAGTGCTACCATTGGGATCTTTACGACAACTACTAATGGCACGGATCTTTACGTCGGGGGAGACTTCACCCAGACAGCAGATGGCAGTGTCACACTCAACCGAATCGCCAAATGGGACGGCAGCAGCTGGAGCGCGTTGGGATCCGGGCTGAATAGTCCTGTCAGGTCCCTTACCGCGATCGGCACAGATATCTATGCCGGGGAGAATTCATCCAGACCGCGGATGGCAGCGTTACCGGGCTAAACCGCATCGCCAAATGGAATGGCACTCTCCTGGTCTGCGCTGGGGGCGGGCTTGATGTAGAACTTTACAGAGCTGTCAATGCTTTGTCCAGCAGTGGTACGGATCTTTATGTCGGGGGATCTTTTAGCCAGACCGGGGATGGCAACATCGTCGGGTTAAACAATATCGCCAAATGGGATGGCAGTAGCTGGTCAATACTGGGAACGCGCGGCAAAGGATTATTCCTACCCAACAGTTCAGTTAATAGCATGGTTGTCAGCAATGGCATTCTGTATATCGGTGGAAGCTTCACCCAGACCGCGGACGGCAGCGTCACGTTAAACCGCATCGCCACATGGGACGGCAGCAACTGGTCCACGCTGGGATCCGGGCTAAATAGAATTGTCAGATCCCTGACCTTCATCGGAACAGATCTCTATGTTGGTGGAGACTTCACCCAAACTGCGGACGGTAGCGTCACCGGGCTCAACCGCATCGCCAAATGGGACGGCAGCAACTGGTCGGCTGTTGGTAACGGGCTAAACGCATCGGTAAATACCCTTACCACTTTAGGCAGCGATCTCTATGCCGGGGAAACTTCACCCTAAGCGGGGATGGCAGCGTCTCACTCAACCGTATTGCCAAGTGGGACGGCAGTAGCTGGGCAGCAGTTGGTGCGGGGCTAAACAGCTCTGTCTATGCCATGACCGTCATCAGCAGCGATCTTTATGTTGCCGGATTCTTCGTCCAGACCGCGGATGGCAGCGTCACCGGGCTCAACCGTATCGCCAAATGGGATGGCAGCAACTGGACAGCCGTGGGACTCGGCTTCAACGACCTCGTCTGGTCTCTAACCACCATCGGCAGCGATCTCTATGCCGGAGGACGCTTCACCCAAAGCGGGGATGGTCTTCTCGAACTCGACTACATCGCCAAATGGGACGGCAGCAACTGGGCAACCGTGGGACAAGGGTTTAACAGCTATGTCCAAGCCATGACCACTATCGGCAACGACATTTATGTTGGGGGAAACTTCACCGAAACCGGGGATGGCAGCGTCACACTCAACCGCATCGCTAAATGGGACGGTAGCACCTGGTCGCCATTGGGTTCCGGATTGGATAACATTGCCCAGTCTATAACAGGCATGGACAATGATATATATGTCGGGGATTTTTACAGTTGCCGGGGGCAAACCGTCGCTTTTCATCGGTCGGTATATCTGTGATACACCACCGCCGGCAGAACTGGACATTTGCGCAGAAATCGATGTGCTGATCGGCGAAGTCGATGCGCTGATAACTGATCCCGGCACACCCGGAAAGCCCGCAAAAACTTGAAAAAGCCAAGAATTATCTGAACAACGGTTGCGACAACTTCACCGCCGGTGAATACGACCGCGGATATAATGATCTGGCAGACGCGGCAGACGAACTCAACAAAGCCATGGACAAAGGTGCAGATGCCGGCGCTATCCGCATTGCCACAGTGGATTTGGCGCGATTGATCGCCACCGAAACCATCGCCGATGCCCAAGCCTATGCGGGCGATCCGGCGATTGACCATCTGCTCAGCAAAGCCGCCGAAGCCCTCGCCGATGGCGATGCCGAACGCGCCGATGACAAATTCGACAAAGCCGTAAAAGAATACGGCAAAGCCTGGGAATACGCCGCAGAAGCGATTCAATTGGCTAATGACACCGGCACCGGCGGAGAAATTTCCATGGATCTCGATCCGGTTCTGAATGCCATCGACGCGTTGCTGGCAAATAATCCCAATAAAAAAGCCCGAAAAGCCTTGCAAAAAGCACACAGTAAAGTAACAGATGCCCAAAGCAAATACGACAACGGCGATATCGAAGACGGATTCGGCAAGCTGGAAGACGCCGTCGGCTATCTGGAAGACGCCGCTGATGAAGGTTCGGATGCCGATCCGGTGATTGCCGACCTGCTCTCGCTTGGTCGCGAATATGCGGTTGCCAAAATCACCGAAGCGCAAACCTACGCCGGAACGCCGGAAGTGGATCAGCAGATCACCAAAGCCCAGAATTACCTGAGCGACGGGGACGCTGCCGCTGCGCAGGGCAAAAACGAAAAAGCGATGGATCGCTACGGCAAAGCCTGGACGGAAGCGCAGGAAGGCGTGCTGCTCGGCAACGGACTCGGCAAAACCACCGGCGAACCATTGGCGGATTATCCCAACCGAATATTCATTGGAGCAAAACTATCCGAACCCATTCAACCCGACGACAGTGATCAACTATCAGTTGCCAGCGGTCAGCAATGTAAAACTGGTAATCTACAATACTTTAGGACAGCAGGTGCGCACGCTGGTTTCCGGCTCGCAGAATGCCGGCAGCTACACCGTTCAGTGGGACGGACGTAACGACACCGGTCAAAAAGTCGCCAGCGGGATGTATCTCTACCGCATCACCGCCGGATCGTTTGTCCAGACCAGAAAGATGATGTTGATGAAGTAACAATATCTCTGTAGAGGCGCGGCGTTGCCGCGCCTTTTTTTATAAATCAACAAAAACCGGGTGTCTGGGATATCCAGAGGTTTGTTCTTATTGCCTTACTGATTTCAAACCCACCGGGCATTTTGGGAGCGAAATTGCCGAAAAATGTGCCCGATGCGTGAAAATGACAAAAAAATGCGCAGTATTGAAAAGAAATCACCCTACCGGAACAACTATATTGGTTAAACTGTTGGGCGATCAGAAATTCATAAATTGCAATATATTGTAAAATGTGACCATTTCTGTTTTCGATTTTCAAATTTGATGTATCATAAAAAACTTGACTATACCAATCACATGTTATTTGAAGATGGTCACACCCGATGTTGCTGAACAATTCATTATAAATCAGGAGGATGTTAGATATGAAATGTATCAACCAAATTAACAAGGAGAATGTATGGAATTGGTGAATAATATTTATCGAAAGGCGTCATACGGATTAAGTGCGAAGAAAAATTTATTCTGCTGGCTAATGTTGCTATTCACGCTGCTAACGGTTATCCCGGCAGCGGCGCAGGACCTGCTCTGGGTAAAAAGCGCTGGCGGATCCGGCAATGATTATGGCAACAGCATAGCGGTGGATGACAACGGCAATAGCTATGTAACCGGTTACTTCCGGAACACAGCAACCTTTGGCACAGGGGAAACCAATGAAACCATCCTGGTCAGCGCCGGTCTTAGTGACTTCTTCCTGGCCAAGTATGCCCCCGACGGAACCCTGATATGGGCCAAAAGGGCTGGTGGGAGCGGTATTGATATTAGCCAAGGCATAGTGGTGGATGGTGACGGCAACAGTCTTCTCATCGGTTATTTCAATGGTACCGCCACCTTTGGAGCGGGGGAAACCAATGAGACCATCCTGGTCAGCGTCGGTAGTTTCGACATATTCCTGGCGAAATTTGCCCCAGACGGGACCCTGATATGGGCCAAAAGGGCCGGTGGAACCGACGGTGATACTGCCCGAGACATCACGCTGGACAGCAACGGCAACAGCCTGATCACAGGTTCTTACTTTGTTAGCGCCACCTTTGGGGTGGGGGAAACCAATGAAACCATCCTGAACACCGGTAATTTTGCGAACATCTTCCTGGCCAAGTATGCACCGGACGGGTCCCTGATCTGGGTCAAAAGCGCGAACGCAAGCTTAATTAATAGCTATGCCCTCGCGGTGGACAGTGAGGACAACATCCTGGTCAGCAGTTATTTCAGAGGTTCCGCCACTTTTGGCAATGGGGAAGTCAATGAAACTACCCTCAGCAGCGCCGGTGTTCAAAACATTGCCCTGGCCAAGTATGCCCCCGACGGGACCCTGATCTGGGCCAAACGCGACGGCGTTTCCAGCGGTAACTATGCTACCAGTAATGCCATTGCGGTGGACAGTGACGGCAACAGCACGATCACCGGTAATATCTACAATGGCAGTGTCACCTTTGGGGCCGGAGAAGCCAATGAAACCACCCTTAGCAATGCAGGTCAAGCTGACATTTTCCTGGCGAAATATGCCCCGACGGAACCTTGATCTGGGGGCCAGGGGCGTTGGAGGAAGTGATTTTGATGGTGGTAATGGCATCGCGCTGGATGAAGACGGCAACAGCTTTGTCACCGGTTATTTCAGCCTTACCGCCACCTTCGGGGCGGGGGAAACCAATGAAACCACTATGAGCAGTGCCGGGAGTTATGACCTTTTCCTGGCTAAGTATGCCCCCGACGGGACCCTGATCTGGGCCAAACGCAACGGTGGAAGCGATTTAGATAGTGGTGATGGCATTAAACTGGACGGAGACGGCAATAGCTATATCACTGGTTATTTCAATACCACTGCAACTTTTGGTGCCGGGGAGACCAACGAAACCGCGCTGACCAGCGCCGGTAATAGTGACATATTTGTGGCAAAGTTTCAGGGCGGTAATCTTCCGGCAGAACTGGACATTTGCGCAGAAATCGATGTGCTGATCGGCGAAGTCGATGCGCTGATAACTGATCCCGGCACACCTCGGAAAGCACGCAAAAACTTGAAAAAAGCAAAAATTATCTGAACAATGGTTGCGACAACTTCACCGCCGGTGAATACGACCGCGGATATAATGATCTGGCAGACGCGGCAGACGAACTCAACAAAGCCATGGACAAAGGTGCAGATGCCGGCGCTATCCGCATTGCCACAGTGGATTTGGCGCGACTCATCGCCACCGAAACCATCGCCGATGCGCAAGCCTTTGCCGGTGACCCGGCAATCGATCAACTGCTTAACAAAGCCGCAGATGCCCTCGCCGATGGCGATGCCGAACGCACCGATGACAAATTCGACAAAGCCGTAAAAGAATACGGCAAAGCCTGGGAATACGCTGCAGAAGCCATCCAGTTAGCGGGCAACACCGGCACTGGCGGGGAAATTTCCATGGATCTCGATCCGGTTCTGAATGCCATCGACGCATTGCTGGCAAACAATCCCAATAAAAAAGCCCGCAAAGCCTTGCAAAAAGCGCACGGAAAAGTGACTGATGCCCAAAGCAAATACGACAACGGCGATATCGAAGACGGCTACGGCAAATTGGAAGACGCTGTCGGATATCTGGAAGACGCCGCCGATGAAGGCTCGGACGCAGATCCGGTGATCGCCGACCTGCTCACGCTCGGTCGCGATTATGCGGTTGCCAAAATCACTGAAGCACAAACCTACGCCGGTACACCCGAAGTGGATCAGCAGATCACCAAAGCCCAAAATTATTTGAGCGACGGGGACGCTGCCGCTGCGCAGGGCAAAAACGAAAAAGCGATGGATCGCTACGGCAAAGCCTGGACGGAAGCGCAGGAAGGCGTGCTGCTCGGCAACGGGCTTGGCAAAACCGCCGGCGATCCGCTGGCGGAATCCCCACCGATTCGGGTTGGAGCAAAACTATCCGAACCCATTCAATCCGACGACATCCGTGATCAACTATCAGTTGCCAGCGGTCAGCAATGTAAAACTGGTAATCTACAATACTTTAGGACAGCAGGTGCGCACGCTGGTTTCCGGCTCACAGAATGCCGGCAGCAACACCGTTCAGTGGGACGGACGTAACGACACCGGTCAAAAAAAGTCGCCAGCGGCATGTATCTCTACCGCATCACCGCCGGATCGTTTGTGAAAACCAGAAAGATGATGTTGATGAAATAATTTTTGGGTAGGGGCGAGCAGCGTTCGCCCACGCTCTCTATCATCCGTTAAACGTGCGGACACCAACTTAATCGTTGCGATACAAGGGATTGCCAGCCCTTAAAAAAAGGGCTTTTTAGAATATCACTCATATCTCATTTATCATTGCTTAAAAGGAGCCAACCAATGAAAAATGCTTTACCCATGAAGAAAAATCTATTCAACCCTCTGGTGCTGTGGATAGTCCTACTGCTTTTATCCGGCGGGTTTGGTCTGGCCCAGGAGAAATCCCTGCCCATGCCGGCGATCTCTGCGGAGCCGTCCAGGGGGCTTTCCACGAAGGGAATATTGCTCCGCCCCGGTACGCAGCAGATGCAGCCGCTGCAGCCCCTTCAAATGGAAGATTGGGAAGCGCCGAGCGACCAGAGTGCTCCCCGGTTTGTAACCTTTGGGAAAAGGGGAGGCACCACTCCGATTAGTCCCTATGCTGTCGGTATCATTCGATATGTAAAGGAAATTGCCAGCGGCAGCGGTGACGGCAGCGACTGGAACAACGCCTCCGATAACCTGCAGGCCATGATTGACGGCGCCAGCGCGGGAGACCAGGTTTGGGTGGCAAAGGGCCTCTACAAACCGACCCCCACCACCGACCGCAACATAGCCTTTGTTATGAAAGACGGGGTGAGCATCTACGGCGGTTTCGCCGGCAACGAGCCTTCCGGCTACGACCTGGGCCTGCGGGACTTCGATACCAACCCCACCATCCTCAGCGGCGATCTGCAGGGCAACGACGGCCAGCAGCCGGTGGCCACCGATGCCACCACCAACACCAATACCGGCGACAACTCCCATACCATCGTCAATGCCTCCGGGGTGGGTGCCGGGACGGTGATCGACGGTTTTACTTTTACCGCCGGGGCTGCTGACGTGCCCAATCCCTTTCCCAGCCCGACTGCCCGCGGTGCGGGGATTTATATGGATGGCGGGGAACTGCTCGTGACCAACTGCCGCTTCAGCGGCAACTCGGCCAGCGCGATCGGGGGCGCCGGCATTTATGCGATCCGTGGGGTGCTGACAGTAACTCACAGCACCTTCAGCGGTAACTACGGGTATAACTCCGTAGGAATACAAGGCTCAAGAGGCAATATAACATCGGTTATGCACTGTGAGTTCAGTGGCAATTCCGCCGCGTATGTTGGTGCCGCGATGGGTCTGACAGGAACCAATGCCGTCAGCTACTGCAACTTTACCGGCAATTTCGCCAACAGCAGCGCAGGGGCACTTCATCTAGATGGCCCGACCACCATTGATCATTCCACCTTTACCGGCAATTACGTTGCCCAGCAGACGTCATTGGATGATGCTGGCGGGGCAGTTTATGTCGTCCCTAATCCCGGCTCTTTTCTGGCCATGACCGCCTGCAACTTCACGGATAACCGGGCGGTTAATGGAGGCGCGTTAATGGCATTCGCCCCGGTGTCCATCTCGGGCTGTTCGTTTGACGGGAATTCCACCAAGTTGTCGGGTGGCGCTGTTTACTTACTAAACCAACTCAACTCCACCCCCCACTCCATCACCAACAGCACCTTTACCAATAACCAGGCCGGTGACGGGGTAGAATTCTTAGGCCGTGGTGGTGGCCTGTATATACAGAATGCTTTCGCCCAAATAAACGATTGCGACTTTACCGGAAACAGGGTCCTCGCCGAAGATCGCGGTCAACAGGAATATTATGGTGGCGGGGGTGCTGTTGGCATCGAACTTGCCGGGGGGGTGTATTCTGCGACAATCGAAAACTGCCGGTTCATCGACAACACCGCGATCAACTGCAACGGCGGGGCCATCTACAATATCGCCGACAACAGCACGACTTTTAGCGGCTCGTTGTTCCAGGGAAATACGGCGACATACTGGGGGGGCGCCGTCTGTAACGACCAAGCTATAGTCAGCATTTCCACCTCCACCTTTACGGAAAACCAGGCCCTCTACGGCGGGGGGATTTTTAACTGGTATTCCTTTTCGGCAGTGAACCAGTGTGACTTTGTCGGTAACGTTGCTAACGCCGGTGGCGGCGGAATGTCGATTGCCTATGAGCAGTCCAACACCGTGACCAACACGATTTTCCGCAACAATAGGGCTTCCGGCACCGACGGGGTCGGAGGAGCGTTGTTGATTCAGGGGGCCACTACCCGGATCACCAACACCACCATCGCCGGCAACAGCGCGGATTACGGGGGAGCGGTGTCGGTATTACTGACCGGCAGCAATCCCGAATTCATCAACACCATCGTTTACGGCAACCCCACTGTCAACGGCGCCCAATTTGTGTTCGCAGATGGAACTCCGACCGCTACCTTCAGCTATACCCTGCTGGAGGAGGGGGACTGCTATCCGGAAGCCACCTGCGGCCCCGGGATGATCTACGGCCAGGATCCCCTGTTTGTCAGCGCCAGCGATCTGCATCTGCAGCCGGGCTCGCCGGCCATCAACACCGGCACCAACACCGGTGCACCTGACAGCGATATCGAAGGGAATCCCCGTCCACTGACGCTGGCGGATCCCGCCGACATGGGTGCCTATGAAGCACAACCCTGCGCCATCACCGGCCTGACCGCCGGTAACCAAACCGCCTGCGATCCGCAGACCAACACTTACACCCAGGAAGTGACTGTTACCTACGCATATCAACCCACAACAGGCACGTTGGATGTCAACGGAC
The DNA here is from genome assembly GCA_020634975.1 of Calditrichia bacterium. Lineage (NCBI taxonomy): Bacteria > Pseudomonadati > Calditrichota > Calditrichia > Calditrichia bacterium. The sequence continues at coordinate 81,556 of JACKAQ010000003.1, forward strand.
AGAGCTTTGCCATCACCGCCAGCCCGCAAACGGTTACACTGATTGATCTGGTTTCAGACGGGCAGGCTGTAAATGTCACCGCCTCTTTTTCTGCAGAACCGGCGTGCAGCCTGACGACGAATGCATTGTTCACTGCCCCGGAAGCCTGTGATGCGTTAGATATTTGTGCAGAAATTAACCCGTTGATTGCTGAGATTAACGCACTGTTGAACAATCCCGGCACGCCCCGTAAATCCAAAAGCAAGCTGATCAAAGCTAAAGATTATCTGAATAGCGCCTGCGACAACTTCACCGCCGGTGAGTATGATCGCGGATTTAATGATCTGGCAGATGCCGCTGATGAACTCAACAAAGCCATGGACAAAGGCGCCAACGCCGGCGCCATCCGGGTTGCAACGGTGGATTTGGCGCGACTCATCGCCACCGAAACCATCGCCGATGCGCAAGCCTTTGCCGGTGATCCGGCAATCGATCAACTCCTCAGCAAAGCCGCAGAAGCCCTCGCCGATGGCGACGCTGAACGCGCTGATGACAAATTCGACAAAGCCGTAAAAGAATACGGCAAAGCCTGGGAATACGCCGCAGAAGCCATCCAATTGGCAAATGACACCGGAACAGGCGGAGAAATTTCCATGGACTCGATCCGGTTCTGAATGCCATCAATGCGTTGCTGGCAAACAATCCCAATAAAAAAGCCCGCAAAGCGCTGCAAAAAGCGCACGGCAAAGTAACTGATGCCCAAAGCAAATACGACAACGGCGATATCGAAGACGGCTACGGCAAATTGGAAGATGCCGTCGGCTATCTGGAAGACGCCGCCGATGAAGGCGCGGACGCAGATCCGGTGATTGCCGACCTGCTCACGCTCGGTCGCGAATACGCGGTTGCCAAAATCACCGAAGCACAAACCTACGCCGGCACACCGGAAGTGGATCAGCAGATCACCAAAGCCCAGAATTACCTGAGCGACGGGGACGCTGCCGCTGCGCAGGGCAAAAACGAAAAAGCGATGGATCGCTACGGCAAAGCCTGGACGGAAGCGCAGGAAGGCGTGCTGCTCGGCAACGGACTCGGCAAAACCACCGGTGATCCGCTGGCGGAAATCCCACACCGAATTCGGGTTGGAGCAAAACTATCCCAACCCGTTCAACCCGGAAACGACCATCCGTTTCGCTTTGCCGCAATCCGGCAACGTGACGCTCAAAATCTTCAACCTGAGCGGTCAGTTGGTGCGCACGTTGGTCAGCAGCGAGTTTGCTGCAGGGCAACACCAGATCGTTTGGAACGGTCGGAATGATAACGGCGAAAAGGTTGCCAGCGGAATGTATCTCTACCGCATCACCGCCGGATCATTTGTCCAAACCAAAAAGATGATGTTGATGAAGTAAAACTTTTGTAAAAAGGCGCGGCGTTGCCGCGCCTTTTTTTTATTAATAAATTGCCATTAAATAGTCCATATTCTGATTTCAGGAAAACGCGGTTTCGGTTGGATTGCAAAAATTAAAATCACCTAAAAATGTGTATTTAGTCACACATAATTTTCTAACAATTCAAGTTATTTCTTCTTTTAAAGCTGCGTGGTTTATTTTGTCATTGGCAGCACATGTTTTTAGGTTATTCGGCATTCTATAACACTCACACCCCGGTTTTTTTGGAAAGCCGAGATTTTTCTCTCCAAATAGTTGTAAACGATTTTCAATGTTCTTTTTGATGTCATTCCTTTATTCCAGTTAAAAAGTGGAATTTAAACATAGATGTTCCTTTGAAAAAATCAATGTGTCAACCTTTAGATGCAGGAGAGTCTCGATGTTGCGAGAGTTCAGCTTCTTCATCTACTGACCTATTTTGGTAAAATTTATGTCATGTTTCGGACAATTTTTTCACTATAAACGCGGCAATAACACTTATTCACAGATCGATCATTTATCACACATGGAGACAAATCATGACACACAAAATACGATTTCTCACCATTCTTTTGGGCTTCTTCATAGGCACCGGAATGGTTACGGAAACGCAGGCACAGATCACCGTTTATACGGCTACCGATGGCGGTTTGAGCATTTCCAGCGATGACGGTGCCAGCTTTGTCAACCGCACCACCACCGACGGCCTTGGTAATAACGCTATCAAAGACGTTTTCGTCAGTGGCAGCACGGTGTATGCGGCTACCGATGGCGGCTTGAGCATTTCCACGGATGGCGGCGCCACCTTTGTCAACCGCACCACCACTGACGGCTCCGGTAATAACGCTATCAATTGCGTCTTCGCCAGTGGCAGCACGGTGTATGCGACAATGAATGGCGGCTTGAGCATTTCCACGGATGGCGGCGCTACCTTTGTCAACCGCACCACCACCGACGGCTCAGGAGTTTCTATGTCTATGGCATCTTCGCCAGTGGCAGCACGGTGTATGCGGCAACAAATGACGGCTTGAGCATTTCCACAGATGGCGGCGCCACCTTTGTCAACCGCACCACCGCCAACGGCGCCAGAAGTAACATTGTCTGGGACGTCTTCGCCAGTGGCAGCACGGTGTATGCGGCAACGAATGACGGCTTGAGCATTTCCACGGATGGCGGCGCTACCTTTGTCAACCGCACCACCACCGACGGCCTCAGGGTAACTATGTCATAGGCGGCTTATTCGTCAATGGCAGCACGGTGTATGCGGCAACGTATGTCGGCTTGAGCATATCCAGCGATGGCGGCGCCACCTTTGTCAACCGCCGCACCACCACCGACGGCTCGGGAGTAACTCTGTCGGTGGCGGGGTCTTCGCCAGTGGCAGCATGGTGTATGCGGCAACGATTGGCGGCTTGAGCGTTTCCAGCGATGGCGGTGCCACCTTTGTCAACCGCACCACCGCCAACGGCCTTGGGAATAACAGAGTCAAGGCAGTGATCGCGGAAATACAGACAACTGTCGACCTTCAGATCAGTATCTCAGAGTCGAGTGACCCTGTAGTAGCCGGTTCGAATGGCGGCAACGACAACCTCGTCCACACCATCACGGTGACAAACAATGGTCCAGCGACAGCAACCAACATCGTGATTCAGTTTGGCGCCAACACCACAACGGCGCCAACACTCGCTTTCCAGATGGCAGTCATGGACCGGGTGGCAATGAGTGGAGTATTCCCAGCATCGCTTTGGGGAACTCGGTAACGATGACGATGACCTGGGATGTCGGAAGTGGCTATAGCGACTCAATCCCATCAAGCTCCGACGCCGTTGTGCTGGCGGTTGACCAAACCGATACAGACAGCAACAACGACAGTGATAACGAATCGACGACAGTAAGTTTCCCGCAGGTCGATCTTGAAGTCACGATTAGCGAAAACGTTGACCCTGTAGTAGCCGGTTCGAATGGCGGCATAGACAACCTCGTCCACACCATTACGGTGACGAACAACGGACCCGCGACAGCAACCAACATCGTGATTCAGTTTGGCGCCAACACCACAACGGCGCCAACACTCGCTTTCCAGGCAGGCAGTCAAGGACCGGGTGGCAATGAGTGGAGTATTCCCAGCATCGCTTTGGGGAACTCGGTAACGATGACGCTGACCTGGGATGTCGGAAGTGGCTATAGCGACTCCAATCCCATCAGCTCCAATGCCCTTGTGCTGGCGGTTGACCAAACCGATACAGACAGCAACAACGACAGTGATAACGAATCGACGACAGTTAGTTTCCCGCAGGTCGATCTTGAAGTCACGATTAGCGAAAACGTTGACCCTGTGATAGCCGGTTCGAATGGCGGCATCGACAATCTCGTCCACACCATTACGGTGACGAACAACGGACCCGCGACAGCAACTAACATCGTGATTCAGTTTGGCGCTAACACCGTACCGTCTCCAACCCTCGCTTTCCAGGTAGGCAGTCAAGGTCCGGGTGGCAATGAGTGGAGTATTCCCAGCATCGCTTCGGGGAACTCAGCCACGATGACGATGACCTGGGATGTCGGACTTGGGTATAGCGACACCAACCCCATCTCCTCCGATGCCCTTGTGCTGGCGGTTGACCAAACCGATACAGACAGCAACAACGACAGTGCAACAGAATCAACAACGGTAAATCCACCGGCAGGACTGGATATCTGTGCGGAAATCGATTTATTGGTTGATGAAGTGAATGCACTGTTGAACAATCCCGGCACGCCACGGAAATCCAAAAGCAAACTGATCAAAGCCAAAGATTATCTGAATAGCGCCTGCGACAACTTCACCGCCGGTGAATACGATCGCGGATTTAATGATCTGGCAGATGCCGCTGATGAACTCAACAAAGCCATGGACAAAGGCGCCAACGCCGATGCCGTTCGCATTGCCACAGTCGATCTGGCGCGACTCATCGCCACCGAAACCATCGCCGATGCCCAAGCCTATGCCGGTGACCCGGCAATCGATCACCTGCTCAACAAAGCCGCAGAAGCCCTCGCTGATGGCGACGTCGAACGCGCCGATGACAAATTCGACAAAGCCGTAAAAGAATACGGCAAAGCCTGGGAATACGCCGCAGAAGCCATCCAATTGGCAAATAACACCGGCACCGGCGGGGAAATTTCCATGGATCTCGATCCGGTTCTGAATGCCATCGACGCATTACTGGCAAACAATCCCAATAAAAAAGCCCGAAAAGCGTTGCAAAAAGCGCACGGCAAAGTGACTGATGCCCAAAGCAAATACGACAACGGCGATATCGAAGACGGCTACGGCAAATTGGAAGATGCTGTCGGCTATCTGGAAGACGCCGCCGATGAAGGCTCGGACGCAGATCCGGTGATTGCCGACCTGCTCACGCTCGGTCGCGAATATGCGGTTGCCAAAATCACCGAAGCGCAAACCTACGCCGGCACACCGGAAGTGGATCAGCAGATCACCAAAGCCCAGAATTACCTGAACGACGGGGATGCTGCCGCTGCGCAGGGCAAAAACGAAAAAGCGATGGATCGCTACGGCAAAGCCTGGATAGAAGCGCAGGAAGGCGTGCTGCTCGGCAACGGACTCGGCAAAACCGCCGGCGAACCGGTTGCGGTCATTCCCACCGAATACGGGCTGGATCAGAACTATCCCAACCCGTTCAACCCGGAAACGACCATCCGTTTCGCTTTGCCGCAATCCGGCAACGTGACGCTCAAAATCTTCAACCTGAGCGGTCAGTTGGTGCGCACATTGGTCAGCAGCGAGTTTGCTGCAGGGCAACACCAGATCGTTTGGAACGGTCGCAACGATCTCGGCGAAAAAGTCGCCAGCGGGATGTATCTCTACCGCATCACCGCCGGATCGTTTGTCCAAACCAAAAAGATGATGTTGATGAAGTAATCGGATTTCGATTGAAAAATCGTTGATCCCAGAAATACAAAAGGGTTACGCCGAAATGAAATACCTCGGCGTAACCCTTTTTTTATCAAAAGCTTAACTTATCGGGTCGTTACCGGACTGCTTGTTGGCTGTTTGTTGAGCGCTTGCTGTTTTACCGGACGCATCATCCCGAACAGCGCCCAAATGATGTATCCCATCGACATTTCCATCGCAAGAAACGAAGCTATTTTCAGCCAGGCAAATGCCGGGTGCACAAATCGCACCAGCCAACTGGCGGCTTCGCCGGATAACGCGGCGATAAACAGCGCGGCAATCGCCCAGATTTTTGTACGAAACGATTGCCCGGAAAAAATAAACAGATGCGTGAGCAACAGCGCCACCATCGCCATCACCGGCAGATGCCCGTGGGTTACTTCCAGCATGGACCCGAAGGTGCGCGGCTGGGTGTACAGCGCCTCCGAGCCGAGATAATAATCCACCACCGATTGCGGCGAAAGCCCCATTTTGGAAAAAAACATCACAAATGTGGTGACCCAAAAAATGGCAAAAAATATTAATGTGCCAATCAACGTCAACCGCATCAGCGGGTTGGATTGAAAACTGCCGTTAGCCATATATTTCATTTCGATTGTTCCTTTATTTCTGCAAAAACAGCCAGTGTTCGCCGGGCGATGCCGGAAAATGTTCGCACGCTGAGCGTTGCGCCGGTTACCCCGTCGATATCGCGTCCGGGCTGGATGGCATCTGCTGTGGTTTTTCCGGCGAACAGGTTAAACCATCGGGCAACCGGCAAATAATCCATCGGTTCGTAAAACGCCAGCACGCTCACACTTTCGATGGCGGCATCTGCATCTATCGCAACCATCAGCACGGCTTTTTTGGTTCGCACCACTTCATCTTCAAAAAAAACATAGCGATAGGGCTTGCCGTTTTTTTCCCCGACATAATAGCTGATGATGCCGGTGCTCAAAGGCATTTTGGCTGCTGCCTCGATTGTGCGTTGCTGCGCTTCATCCAAAAACAGCGTTTCCCGACGAACGGTGTCCGCTGTAGCAAACGCCTCTGCCAGCGCTTTTTCCTGACTTTTGAATACCTGCGCATGTAACGAACTTAACGTTGCAGATGTAAACAAAACCGTTATTGCGACAACTATAAACCATTCGCGGTGATTGATTTTCAATAATTGCAAACTGAATTTTCCTTTCGGGATTTCCCGTTCCCGGACTAAGTATAATTTCATTTAAAATAAATAAGTTACACCCAAATTAAACTGATCCAATCCGGTGCCCGCTTCATTTTTGCGATTGAGAAAATCGGCTTTAAAGGCAATATTGGGAATCGGGCGATACATCAGTCCGATGGTAACGTTGGTGATATCATTTTTCGGATTCGCCGAAAATCCCGCTGAAACCTCTTTCTGTGTGTTCAGTTTTTCATATTGCACGAAAGGCAGCAACTGCCCTTCGCTGCCGGATTTAGCCAGTTGCAACACATCGTAAGCGGCGGTCAGGTAAAACCCGTTTTGTTTTTCCCCAATGGCGCTGTTGCCGGAAAAACCCAGGGTGCGGTTGAGCAATTCCGCTTCGTCGATGCTGCTTTGGGCAAATAAACCGCGCAGCTCAAATCCTTTTTTCGCGAAAATACCGTGAACGGAAAATACCGTCGTCCGGGCGGAAATATCTGCGCCGGTTGAATCCGTCAATCCCTGACCGCTGTTGCCGGTGAAAACGGACGCACCGATATTCAACCCGGGCACGCCAACATATTCAACCCTGCCGGTAAACCCGAAATCTTCGGCAATCGCTTTGCCGCCGCTCTGCCGGCCGCCGCGAATACCCGTTGCGGAATAATTTGCCGCGTTCAATCCTTCCACCACAAACAGGCGATAGCCAAAACCCGATTCTGTGCTGCCCAAAACGCCAAGCCCGTTTCCGCGCCAGGTGGTGGGAATCACACTGCGTTCCGTTTCCGGGCGCAATGTGCCAAAAAAGGTCGGCGGCTCGTGCAATTCATTGATGATGCCGACCGGAACCAGCACCATTCCGGCGCGAATGGTCGCCAATGGCGATAGCATGGCATCGATATAACCAAATTCGATAGCCACTTCGCCCGGTGCGCCATCGGCAGCGACAAAAGCATGCTCAAATTCGATCTCCGCATTGAACAAAAACCGGTCGTTGAATTTATAGCCGACATACAAAATATTTCGCAAATAATCGACCTGATCTTTTTTGCCGCCCGGCGTATTGTCATCCTTTTCCGATGCATAATTTTCATAGACAATTTCGCCATATCCGGCAACGGTTGCGCCGTTTTCGGAGCGATAATAAATTTGCGACGCCGCCGGACCCATCCCGAACTTGCTTTCGTAGCTGCGTTCCGAAACACCGCCCAACCGCTGTTTTTCCAATTCGCGAGTGAGAATATCCACTTTTCGCATCAGCATTTTCAATGTGTCCTGTTGGGTGGTTTGTGCGTTCAACCCAACACTCAGTGCGACAAAAACCCCAAAAATTATTGTATAAATCAACTTCATTTAACGCCTCAACAATCTGTGCTTTTATATACTTTTAACTTTTTTTAATTACATACATCTTGTTTACCCGCAAAAATTAGCGCAATCCACGATTGCGGATCAACGCATTTAATTAACAAAAACTGTTGTTAGTGAATAATTGTTTGTGGTTAAGAATGATTATTAGTTTCTGGATTTTTGGGGTTACGCAACAATTGGCAGTATCCAAACGGGAAGTGCCTCGACAGAAATAAATTGATAAAAAACGGTTTAGTTATTGTCAGGCTGAGCGAAGTCGAAGCCTTTATTTATATTGAAATTATCCTTCGACTTCGCTCAGATTGACATAAGTAAAACATCAAATTAAATTTGTGTACCCACTTATTAAAAAAAACATTTTCGAAAAAAAATCTGCGTTAACCTGTGAATTTCCATCGGGAATGGTTATTTTCAACTCGATTTATTTTACTCAAAATAAAAGGACGATTTGATTTATGAAGGCAATCGTTTGCACTAAATATGGATCTCCCGATGTTCTCCAGCTAAAAGAAGTTGAAAAACCCACCCCAAAACCCGACGAAGTGCTGGTCAAGATATTCGCAACAACCGTAACCGCAGCAGAAGGCATGATGCGAAAAGGTACACCCTTTTACGGGCGATTGATGCTGGGTATTTTGCGCCCGAAAAGCCCCATTCCGGGAACCGGGTTTGCCGGAATTATTGAATCTGTTGGAGAAAATGTCAGTCAATTTAAACCGGGCGATGCCGTTTTTGGAGAAACCAGCGTAAATTTTGGTGCAAACGCGGAATACCTCACGATTTCGGAATCCGGATTACTCGTGCCGCAGCCGGAAAATTTGCCGTTCGCAGATACCGCGCCCATTTGCGACGGCGCGTTGACCGCAATGAATTTCCTGAAAAATCTGGCAATTATCCAACCTGGACAACGGGTGCTGATAAACGGCGCATCCGGAAGCCAGGGCACGTACGCGGTGCAACTGGCCAAACATTTTGGGGCAATCGTAACCGGCGTTTGCAGTACAAAAAATGTCGCGTTGGTGCAATCGCTCGGCGCAGAACATGTTATCGATTATACCAAAACAGATTTTACAAAAAACAAGCAACGGTATGATATTGTTTACGATACCGTCGGCAAACTATCGTTTTCGGGCTGTAAAAGCGCGTTAACGGAAAACGGGGTTTTCATATCGCCCGTGCTCGCGATGTCGCTGCTATTTCAAATGCTGTGGACATCGAAATTCAGCAGTAAAAAAGCCAAATTTTCCGCCACCGGATTATTGCCAATTCCCGAATCAAAAAAATTGCTCACGGAACTTGTTTCTTTGTTTGCATCCGGAACAATAAAAACAGTGATCGACCGGCGTTATCCGCTGGAAGGCGTTCCCGACGCTCACCGATATGTTGAAACGGGTCACAAAACCGGCAATATTGTCATCGATGTGGTGCAGGAATAGGTCGCCAAAAACTCGAAATGTTGCACAAAAACGGATCATCAGCCAAGAATGAAAAAACGATATTATCTCTCAATGTTGAGCGCTTTTCCACTGATAATGGTGTTCAACAGCATCTACTTTATTTTCCACAAATCGTTCGACATATTTTTAATGATGGGATTGATGCACCTCTCCCTTTATGGGCTGTTGAATTTTTGGGGCACCTATCACCTGTTCAAACCGATTGACAAATTATTTAACAACGATGGCGATATCGAGCTGGCGAAACAGCGAACCGACCGGCTGAACCGTCTGTCAACCGGCTGGATTTTTATCATCGGCACAATTTTTACGACAGTTTCCGTGCTGCCGCTGTTTATCGATCCATCAGTATATGGCGACATAGAAGTGTTTACGGTTGAAAAAATGCCCATGCTTCTGATCTGGTCCGGCATTCCGGCAACCTTATTTATTTTTGCAATTTTCCCCGCGTTTATCATCTATTTTTTGATCAACGATTTCAAAATGGATCTCAAATCGCAAATGTTTGCGCGGTTCGGCATCCTTTATCCGGCAGGAAAACGGCAAATCGGCATGATGTTTTTGGTGATTTTTATCATCATCGTATTTATTCCGGCGTTGCTGGCGATTCTGGAATTGGCTGTCACGCTGGAATTGGGCGATAAATACGCCCAGTTTTCCACGCTTAATCCGTTGGAATCGGTGATGATCGATCGTTTGGTTGTTTTGGTTGGCGTCGTTACTTCCGTCATTTTTTTGAAACGCGCGTTCACCAAACCGATCGATTCGCTGTTAACCGAAATCGACAAGGTTCGGGCGGGCGATTATTCAACCCGGACAGCCATTATTACCGAAGATGAAATTGGCGTATTGACCAATAATTTTAACGAAATGGTGCAGGAACTGGAATCATCCCACCAAAAACTTGCAGCGCAAAACCACACCCTCGAAATAAAAGTTGACGCGCGAACCCGCGAATTGAAAGAGAAAAACATCGAGCTCGAAAATACGCTCAATACGTTGCAGCAAATGCAAAAACAAATTATTGTTCAGGAAAAAATGGCATCGTTAGGACAATTGGTGGCGGGATTGACCCACGAAATCAACACACCGCTGGGCGTGATTCGCAGCATGAAAAATACCCAATCCAAAGCGGTTGCCCGATTGAAATCCCGGCTGGAAAATTTACCGGCTGACCGTGCGGCAAGTGACAGCGAAATCCAAAAAATGATGCAAATTATCTTGAACGCCGATCAATCGATTGATCAGGGAACGGAGCGGCTTGGCGGTATTATCCAAAATCTCAAAACCTTCGCCCGGCTGGATGAAGCCGAAACCGCCGTGGCGGATATCCACGAAAGCATGGACAGCGTTTTGGCGCTGATCAAACACGATTTGCTGACCAACATCGAGGTTGTTCGCGAATACGGCGATGTGCCGCCGTTTGTTTGTCACGCGCGAAAACTGAATCAGGTTTTTTTCAATTTATTAAAAAATGCCTGCCAGGCTATCGAAAACTCCGGGCGGATAACCATCACCACAAAAGTTGAAGACAACCATGTTTTTGTAGCTATTCGCGATACGGGAAAGGGCATAAAACCGGAAGATCTCGATGCCATTTTTGATCCGGGATTCTCCAAAAAAGGCGCGGTTGTGCGGGCGAGTATGGGATTATCCATTTCGTATCAGATTATTCAGGAACACAACGGCAGAATAGAGGTCGCCAGCAAACCGGGCGAAGGCTCTGTTTTTACTGTGGTTATCCCGACAGCAATATGAAACTGGCCGAACGATTTGCAAAGCCGAAAGGAATAGTTCACAAATACAATGTTTTGCTTTATTTCGGTGAGCTTTCATAAAAAAGGCAGCAATTCCCCTCATATTTCATTTGAATAAATGAACACAATCAGATATATTTCTCAATAAATATACTGACAATTGAGACGGTTGGTATAAGGGGAAAACATGGATCCGGGGCTAATTTTTGCTGCAGCAACTGGCTTGCTGGCAGGCATCGTTCATGTACTGATCGGGCCTGATCATCTTGCGGCAGTTGCACCATTATCTGTCAATCAACGCCAACGCACCTGGCTTACCGGGCTGTGGTGGGGTATCGGTCACACCAGCGGGGTTTGGGCGATTGGGTTGATTGTATTTATCTGGCGCGAGGTTTTGCCGATCGAAACGCTGTCGCAATGGAGCGAGCGATTGGTGGGATTTGTGTTGATCGCGCTGGGTTTATGGACCATCCGGAAAGCCCTGAATTCCCGGCTGCACTATCACGAACATGAGCACGACGGCGATCGTCACGCCCATTTTCACCTGCATCAGAAAACTCCTGCACAACCGCATAAATCACAGCATTCGCATGCACACGCGCCTTTCGGCATCGGTATTTTACACGGATTGGCGGGCACGTCGCATTTGTTCGGCATTTTGCCGGCACTCGCGTTTCCCGATACGGTCACGGCAGTCGGCTACGTCGTCGGTTTTGGCGTTGGCGCGATTGTGGCGATGTCGGCATTTAGCTGGGCACTGGGGCAATTGGCGCAACGGCTGATCGACCGCTCCGCGCAAGCCCTGCAATGGCTGCAATATGGCTTTTCCAGTCTGGCGATTGGCGTTGGCGTCGCGTGGATTCTGTTCATTTAACGAAAATGAGTTACCCATTTTAGCCACAGAGTCACAGAGGGACACAGAGATTTTTAAAAAAAAATCTAAAAAGCCGATGAAAGATGAAAAGGTTATAATCAGCAAAAACAAGCATTTATTAAAGAAAAGGTTGCTGTAATATTTCTCTGTGATTCTCCGTGTCTCTGTGGCAAGAACAGTTGATGCGTAATATCAGTTATTTAACGAAAATGAGTTAAAATGCACGAATTGTCGATCTGTCAAAGTATTTTTCAATCGCTCGAAGAAAATTTTCCGGAAACTGAGCTGCGCCATTTAAGCGAAATCCATTTGCAAATCGGCGTGCTTTCGGGGGTGGAACCGGGATATTTGCAAAACGCGTTCGAATTGGTGATTGCCGGAACGCAATATGAAAACGTCAGCCTAACCATCGAAACGCGCAATATTATTGTGGAATGCCATCACTGCGGGCATCGGTTTACCGTTGAGCAACAGCGCTTCATTTGCCCGGATTGCGGGCAGGCGTCATCCAATGTGGTGGAAGGCAACGAGTTGAAAGTCAGTCAAATTGTCATCGAAGAACCCGACGAGGTCAGTCATGAAAAAATTAACGAATAAAGCGGTCGGTACGCTGCAAGTGCACGACGTTTCATTGAATTTATTGAAAGCCAATGATTACGTTGCAGAGATGATCCGCAAACAGATGTTCGATCAAAACATTCTGCTCATCAATCTGGTGTCGTCTCCCGGCAGCGGCAAAACCAGTTTGCTGGAAGAAACCATCAAATTATTGAAAGACCGGGTGAACATTGCGGTGCTGGAAGGCGATTTGCAAACCGAACGCGATGCAGAGCGCATCCGCAAACACGGCATTCAGGCGCTGCAAATTGTCACCGGCGGCATCTGCCATCTGGAAGCGCAGATGATCCAGCAGGCAATGCCCAATCTCGATTTATCGGATGTCGATATTCTGTTCATCGAAAATGTCGGCAATCTGGTTTGCCCGGCGTCATACGATTTGGGTGAGGACATCCGCGTCACGCTCGTTTCCGTTACCGAAGGCGATGACAAGCCCAAAAAATACCCGAGCATGTTTCTCACAACCGATATCATGCTGGTCACAAAATCCGACCTGCTGCCGTATGTCCCGTTTTCCGTGGATGCGGTCATCAAAGATGCGCACGAAGTAAACGCCGCAATACAGCCGTTTGTGCTGTCCAGCATGAAAGGCGACGGCATGGAAGAATGGTGTGATTTCCTGATTCAGCAATTGGCAACCAAACGCGAAACCGAAACAGCAACCTGAAGCAAATGGGCAAACATCCCACCACAGCGGATCACCGCACGTTTCATATTCACCTGAACGGCAAAGTTCAGGGTGTCGGCTTTCGCCCGTTTGTGTATCGATTGGCGAATGAACACCGGCTGACCGGCTGGGTGAATAATGGGTTGGATGGCGTGCACATCCGGGTGAACGGCTCGCCGGATGGCGTTGAGAATTTTTACCGGGCACTGTTGCGGGATTATCCATCGATTGCCACCGTCACCCATTCCGAAATGCGGGAAGTGGCGCAGCAGCATTTCAACGATTTCAGGGTGAGCGAAAGCGACGGAAACGGCATTGCCAACCTGTTGATTTTACCGGATTTGGACATGTGCGACGACTGCCGCGCCGAGTTGAACGATCCGCACAATCGCCGCAACAAATATGCGTTTATCACCTGCACCAATTGCGGACCGCGATATTCGATCATCACCAAATTGCCGTACGATCGCCCCAACACAACCATGGCGCCATTCGCCATGTGCCCGGATTGCCAAACCGAATACGACCATCCGGCTGACCGCCGGTTTTATTCGCAAACCAATTCCTGCAACACCTGTGGCATCCGGCTGGAGCTGATCAGTCACAAAAACAGAATTTTAGCAACAAATGAAACCGCAATCCGGCAGGCTGCGGCGAAAATTCGCAAGGGTAACATCGTCGCGATGCGCGGATTGGGCGGCTTTTTGCTGCTGGCAGATGCCCTCAACCCAAAAACCGTGCAACAGTTGCGGAAACGCAAACATCGCCCCGCGAAACCATTTGCGCTGATGGTGCCCGATCTGTCGGCTGCCCGGAAATACGCCAGCATTTCCCCCGCGGAAGCTGCGGAACTCACCAGCCGGGAAAAACCGATCGTCATTCTGGAATCTCGTTCGGATGCTGCGCCGGCGATTGCCGAATCCGTTGCGCCGGGACACGATACGCTCGGCATCATGCTGCCACACACGCCGCTGCATGAATTGCTGATGCAGGAATTGCAGCAACCGGTGATCGCCACATCGGCGAATATTTCCGGATCGCCGATTCTCGCAACCGACGCGGAAATTCTTGATTTGCTCGGTGATGTTTGCGATTTCGTTTTGACGCACAATCGCGATATCGTGATGCCGCAGGATGATTCGGTGGTGCGATTTTCGCCGCTGAGCGGTACGCACATCGTGATGCGACGCTCCCGTTCGTTCGCTCCGATTTATCATCACGGCATGTTGAAAATCCCCGAAAACCGCGCCGTTTTGGCGATGGGCGCGCGTCAAAAAAGCACCATTTCGATCTGCCATCAGGGCAATATTTTTATATCGCAATACCTCGGCGATCTCGGTTCTTACGAAACTGAACAGCTCTATCTGTCGACAATTGATCATTTAACAAGTTTATTGAAGTTTTCACCGCAATCCATCGTTGTCGATTCGCATCCGAATTACGAATCGACCAACGCTGGTAAAGCACGCGCGAATTCGGCAAATTTACCGGTGACGGAATTGCAGCATCACCGCGCCCACTTTTGGGCATTGCTGGCAGAAAACGAGCTGCTCGATACCAAATCTGATATTCTCGGATTCATTTGGGACGGCACCGGTTACGGCGATGACAGCGCGATTTGGGGCAGCGAAAGTTTTATTTTTTCCGAAAACCGGACGAAACGAACGGCACATCTCGACTATTTTCCGCTGCTCGCCGGCGACAAAGCGGCGCTCGAACCGCGGATTTCGGCATTTTCGCTGCTGAACGATCACCCCGAAAAAGCCGCGTTGCTGCAACAAAAATTCTCGGCTCAAGAATGGCAAATTTACCACCGGTTGCTCAAAAATGAGCACGCGCATCCCACCAGCAGTATGGGACGATTGTTCGACGCTGTCGCCTGTTTGCTGGGATTGGCGGACAAAGTATCGTTCGAAGGCGAAGCGGCGATGCTGCTGGAACGCCTCGCCTGGCGATTCGTCCGGGAAAACGGCGTCCCGGAAAATGCTGTCCCCTACCCTTTCGGCTACAGCCAATTGACCGGAATCATTTCGCACCAACCGGCAATCGCCGCAATTGTGGATGACATTCGCAACGGCAAAAATCCCGCCGAAATCGCGTTTTGCTTTCACTTCAGCCTGGTCAAATTGATCGAAAAAATTGCGGTTTCGCATGGATTAAAACATCTCGGATTTAGCGGTGGCGTTTTCCAAAATGCGCTATTGGTCGATTTATCAAAATTGATACTCGGCGACTATCAACTGTTTTTCCATCGTCACCTCTCGCCGAATGATGAAAATATTTCGTTCGGGCAACTGGTTTTTGCAACCAAAGGGCAGACACGGGAATCAGAAATTTCACCGGAAAAACACATCGTAGAAAAAATGGGTAAATGAATCGTTTAGACAAATTTGGGTTGAACCCTTTACATCGTTTCGCTGTGCACTTTGCCTTTTTCGGCAACATTTTAACAGTAAAAATGAAAACAACAGAGCAATTACGATAAACCGAATGAACAAAACCGTGGAGAAATAACTATGTGTTTGGCAATCCCCGGACAAGTGAAGGAATTATACACGCTGTTGGATGGCGAAATTCGCATGGCAAAGGTGAGCTTTGGCGGCGTAATAAAAGAAATCAGTTTGGAAATGCTGGATGATGTTCAGGTGAACGATTACGTACTGGTGCATGTGGGTTTGGCGATCAGCAAAGTGGATGAAGATGAGGCGCAGCAAGTGTTTGGCTATCTGAAACAAATGGGCGAACTGGACGAACTGGAACCGGAATAACAGCATTTTTTGAATGGATTTGTTGCCCGAAAATTTATGAATGAGGTGGTTTCATGAAATATCTCAGTGAATATCGCGACCCGAAATTGGCAAAAGCATACATCGAACGGCTGCACAACATTACCACTCAACCGTGGAAAATTATGGAAGTTTGCGGCGGGCAAACCCACAGCCTCGTCAAAAACGGGATTTTGGAAATGCTGCCGGAAAACATACGAATGATTCACGGTCCGGGTTGTCCGGTTTGCGTTACCCCGCTCGGTCTGATCGATAAAGCGGTGTATCTCGCAGAAAATCAAAACGTTACGCTGTGCTCATTTGGCGATATGCTCCGCGTTCCCGGCTCCCAAAAAAGTTTGCTGGAAGTAAAAGCCAACGGCGGCGATGTGCGAATTTTATATTCCCCGTTGGAAGCCGTATCGCTCGCGGAAGAAAATCCCGCCAAAGAAGTGGTGTTTTTTGCGGTCGGTTTCGAAACAACCGCACCGGCAAACGCGCTCGCGGTGGAGCACGCCGCAAAACGGGGATTAAAAAATTTCAGCATTTTGGCGTCGCATGTGTTGGTGCCGCCGGCGATCAGCGCCATTTTGGCGGATGAGGAAACGCAGATCGACGGATTTTTGGCTGCCGGACATGTGTGCACCATTATGGGATACGATGAATATTACCCGTTGGTGGAACAATTTAAAGTGCCGATGGTGGTCACCGGATTTGAGCCGGTCGATTTGCTGCAGGGCATTTTGATGACTGTTGAACAACTCGAAAACGGGCACGCTGAATTACAGAATCAATACAGCCGGGTGGTTCGCCGGGAAGGCAATCCGGCTGCGCAGGCGGTTATGCAGCGTATTTTTCAAACGGTTGACCGGGAGTGGCGTGGCATCGGGACGATCCCCCAAAGCGGGCTGGATGTTCGCCCGGAATTTGCCGCATACAACGCAAATGCAAAGTTTAACGTTCCCGCCAGCAACATCCGCGAAAACCCGGAATGCATCGCCGGATCGATTCTCAAAGGCATCAAAAAGCCGCACGAATGCCCGCTATTTGGCAAAGGCTGCACGCCGACAACCCCGCAAGGCGCACCGATGGTTTCGTCCGAAGGCGCGTGTGCGGCATATTATCACTTTTCCGGCGCTGAAGTGCACTGAGCGTTTACGCCGCAGAGGACAACATGGCAGATAAAAATGGAAAAATAAAAATGCAGCTCAGCTGCCCGATGCCCAAAATGGATTTTTCGGAAATTCTGTTGGGGCACGGCAGCGGCGGATTGCTGACGAACAAATTGCTGGATGCCGGTGTGTTCGATCTGTTCAAAAATCCGCAGCTCGACCAGCGGCACGACGGCGCCATTTTGCCGTTGAACGGCAACACTGCATTTACCACCGATAGCTTTGTGATTTCACCGATATTTTTTCCCGGCGGAAACATCGGCGAACTGGCAGTTTACGGCACCGTCAACGATTTGGCGATGTGCGGCGCCCGCCCGCAATTTCTTTCGCTGGCGTTCATTTTGGAGGAAGGATTGCCCATCAGCGAATTTTGGGATGTGCTGTGCGCCATCAAATTTGCCGCGGAAGCCGTCGGTGTGCACATCGTAACCGGCGACACAAAAGTGGTGGATCGTGGCAAAGGGGATAAAATTTTCATCAACACCACCGGCATCGGCGCGGTTCATCCATCCGCAAATATCGCTGCGGACAGAATCTGTGTGGGGGACAAAATCATCGTCAGCGGACAAATTGCCGCGCACGGCATCGCCATTATGTCCGTTCGAGAGGGACTGGCGTTCGAAACCACCATCGAAAGCGACACGGCACCGTTGCACAAACCGGTGTTGGCGATGATCGATAATTTCAAAGAAAACATCCACTTATTGCGCGATGCAACCCGTGGCGGGGTCGCAACCGTTCTCAACGAAATTGCCCGTCAAACCGGCAGCGGCATCGAGCTGCATCAAACGGCGATTCCGTTGGATGAGCAGGTGGAAGGCGCTTGCGAAATTTTGGGACTCGATCCGCTGTATGTCGCCAACGAGGGTGTTTTTGTGGCATTTGTGGCAGCAGAAACCGCCGACGCTGCGCTGGATTTGTTGCGGAAACAGCCGCATTGCCGGAACGCGGCCATCATCGGCGAAGTGGTGGACGCCCATCCCCGGCAGGTGTTGTTGCACAGCGCCATCGGCGGGCGGCGGGTGGTGAACATGTTACCGGGCGAACAACTCCCGCGCATCTGTTGAAATCATACAATTGAAAATGAACAACATGAATTTATTTGCAGTCCATCGAACCAAACTGACACAACAATGGGTCAATCTGTTGACAACCGGCAACTCGCCGGAACATCTGTTGCAGCCGGATGACGCCCGATTTTTTGTTGACGAAGTGTTGAATTTCCTCGCATCGGAAGTGGAACAACCATCGGCAACCGATGTTCAGCCGTTGCAACATGCGGCAAACCGGTTGCGAAACATCCCGCTCAGCCAACTGTTTTCATTTATCCGATCGGGAAAAAGCCACTGTTTTTCGCTGCTCAAAGTCAAACCAGATATCACGCAATACGAACAGATAAACAATGCGTTCGATCAATTAACCGGCGCATTGCTGAACATCTTTGAAAAAGAAAATGAAACATCCGCAGCGCTGAACTGCCGGATAACGCCCGCGCTGTTCTCGTGGTTGAGCCTGCTCAGCAGCGCATTTAAAAACAGCACGGATGGCATCATCATCACCGATGCCAAAGGGATAATTCTGGATGCGAACCGCGCATTTTTGGCGATGTTCGGCTATGAATATGACGAGGTTGTCGGCAAGCGCACCGGATTCCTGCGTTCGCCGAAAACCAGCGACACGTTTTACCAGCAGATGTGGCAGTCCATCAACACCAACGGCGAGTGGAAAGGCGAAATCATCAATCGCGCCAAAAACGGGGTTGAGATTCCGGTGTGGCTGTCCATCACGCCGATCAACCGGAACGGGCAACGCATCGGTTATTTGGGCATCGAAATTGATATGCGCGAAAAAAAGCAAATGGAGCGCGAGCTGCTCAAAGCCGAACGGCTGGCGATGATCGGGCAAATGGCGGCGAAAGTTGCACACGAAATCCGCAATCCGCTCTCGTCGATGAGCCTGAACGCGGAGCTGCTGGGCGATGAGTTGGAAGTGTTCGGATTAATTGCCAGCACGGACGAAGCGAACCAATTGCTGGCTTCTATTCAGCGGGAAATCGAACGGATTTCCGAATTGGTGGACGAATATCTGCAATTTTCCAGAATGCCAAAATCGCTGATGAAACGCGGCAAAATTTGTGAATTTATCAAACAGGTGATCGGTGAATTGCATCCGTTGGCGCAATCGACGGGCATCGAAATTGATTGCGAAAACATAAAATCGTTGCCGGAAATCGATTTCGATCCACAGCAATTGCGTCGTTTGGTGCTCAATTTAACCCGTAACGCCATTGATGCGATGGCTGGCGGCGGGCGGCTCTCCGTCGAAATGCACAACGGTGGTCCGTGGGTGGAAGTCGCTTTCCGCGATACCGGTTCCGGTATCGCAACGGAACAGGTTGAGAAAATTTTTGATCCGTTTTTCACCACCAAATCATTTGGCACCGGACTGGGTTTGTCGATCGTTCAGCAAATCGTAAGAGAGCACAACGGCAATATTTTTTGCGAAAGCCAGCCGGGAAAAGGCACAACTTTTTTAGTGCAATTGCCGGTGGGGTTGTGAGGAAATGCTTCGGCTTCGCTCAGCAACCCCATTGTGTATTTTGTGATGCTTAAATAATTGATTTGATTACGTTTAAAACAAATATCCAACAAAAGGAGCGCCCCATCGACCGGCAGAAAACCATTTTGATTGTTGACGACGAACAGAACATTCGCGAATCGCTGATGAAGGTGCTCAGTCGCGAAAATTACGCCGTGCTGCCCGCAGCGAGCGCCAAAGATGCGATTTCCCTGCTCGGAAAACACGCTGTCGATCTGGTGATTTCGGATATTATGATGCCGGAAATGGATGGATTATCGCTGCTGAAACGCATCAAACAATCGTTTGGCGATGTGGAGGTGCTGCTGATTACCGGTCACGCGACGGTGGAAATGGCGGTTGAAGCGATGCGCGAAGGCGCTCACGATTTTATCGCCAAACCGTTCAAACGGGCGGATATTCTCGCCCGTGTTCAGCGCGTGCTGGAAAAACAGGGACTGGTTCGGGAAAACCGTCAGTTGAAAACCCAGTTGAAATGCGGTGTGGAAAAAATTCAGTTGATCGGAGAATCGCCGGAAATCCGGCGCATTCGCCAGATGATCGAGCAGATCGCGCCGATGCCCTCCACCGTGCTGATCAATGGTGAAAGCGGCACCGGAAAAGAAATTATCGCGCGCCAATTGCACGAAAAAAGCGATCGTGCGGACAAACCGTTTGTGGCGGTGAACTGCGGCGCCATCGCCGAGCAAATTATCGAAAGCGAATTGTTTGGACACGTGAAAGGCGCATTTACCGGCGCAGTTGCGGAAAAGGATGGATTGTTCAAAACAGCGGATGGCGGCAGCCTGTTTCTGGATGAAGTCGGCTCGCTATCGCCGAACATGCAGGTTAAATTATTACGTGTTTTGGAGGAGCGCGAAGTGCGTCCGGTCGGTGCAATAAAAACGTTCCGGGTCGATGTGCGCATTCTCGCAGCCTGCAATTCCAATTTGCAAGCTGCCGTCGAAGCCGGGCAATTCCGGGAAGACTTGTATTATCGATTGAACGTTATTTCCATTTTTGCGCCGCCGTTGCGGGAACGGCGGGAAGATATCGCGCTGCTGGCAAACCACTTTATCCGGCAATTTAATGTCGATCTGATGAAAAATGTCACCGGAATGACGGTCAGCGCGGCGCATTTGCTGGTCGCCAATCCGTGGAAAGGCAATGTTCGGGAGTTGCGAAATGCTATCGAGCATGCGATGATTTTAACAACCGGAACTGAGATTTCTGCGGAAGATTTGCCGTTGCGCTACCACCATCCGCAGCAAAACGGACATGTTTCCGGCATCACTGATCTAAAAGCTGCGGTGAACCGGTTTGAGCGCGAACACATCACCAAAATTTTGCAGCACTGCGATGGCGATAAAAAAACGGCTGCCGAGAAACTGGGGCTCAGCCTTTCATCGCTGTATCGCAAAATGAGTGAGTTGAACATCAGCGATGGTTGAGTGATTTGTTTCATATAAAGTAGCGTTGCCTAAAAACCGAGGATTTCTGCATTCGTACCGAAGGCACTCCTTCGGAGCAGGAATGACTTCATTCAAATGCATTTTCAAGTCAATCGAAATTTGGAAATAATCCAAATTCAGCGACGCCATTCGCTGCTTTTCACATCCAATCCTGTTTTCCCAAATCTGAAAAACATTTTCTTATTTTTAAGAATTTTTCAAACATCCGGTTTCCCCCTACCCTTTTGAGATTCTCCATAACTTATTAAATATCAATGGTTTAAAAATCATATGTATTGTGTGCATTTGCTGGCACAAGGTTTGTTTTTAATTCCCGAGTTCGTTTCACGGATTCAAAAACAATTGCGACAAATGATAAACGCTCTTCACAGATCATCAATAAAGGGGACATTATGAGCCAATCGAAACAGCCCACATACTGGGAAAAAATGCACGAAGCAGGATACACCCGAAGGGATTTCCTCAAATTTTGCTCCTACATTTCTGCATATATGGGGCTGCAATCCGCAATGATACCCCAGGTTGTTCACGCGCTTGACAAAAACGCGTCAGCCGGTGGTGTGGTTCCACATTCAGGAAAGCACCTGCTGCAACGAGTCGTTTATTCGCTCGTCGCACCCGGTGGTGGCGGATATTATTCTGGACAGAATTTCGCTGGATTATACCGAAACACTGCAAGCTGCATCCGGGCATCAGGCGCATGAGGCGTTGCAGGAAACGATGAAAGAAAATTACGGCAACTATATTTTATGTGTGGAAGGTTCTGTGCCGATGGGTGCGGATGGCGTGTATTGCTGCATCGGCGGACGGACATCGGTCGATTTATTGCAGGAAGCCGCAGCCGGTGCAAAAGCGATCATCGCGTGGGGCAGTTGTGCATCCAACGGATGCGTGCAGGCATCGAAACCGAATCCTACCCAGGCAACCCCGATTCACAAAATTATTCAGGGAAAACCAATCGTAAAAGTGCCCGGCTGCCCGCCGATCGGCGAAGTGATGGCCGGCGTTATTATGCACGTGCTCACTTTCGACCGGCTGCCGCAACTGGACGGACTCGGTCGTCCGAAAGCGTTTTATTCCAAACGGGTGCACGATTCCTGCTATCGCCGCCCCTATTTTGATGCTGGTTTGTTTGTCGATTCATTTGATGATGAAAATGCCAAAAAAGGCTATTGCCTCTACAAAGTCGGTTGTCGCGGTCCGGTAACTTACAACGCCTGCGGCGTGATGGGTTGGAACGAGGGCGTCAGCAACCCGATCAAATCCGGGCACCCGTGCATCGGTTGCAGCGAAGAAAAATTCTGGGATAACGGCCCGTTTTACAACCACCTCGCCAACGTTTCCGGTTTCCCGATCGAAGGCAACGCCGATAAAATCGGGATGACAGTTGCCGGAATAACCGCTGCCGGAGTTGCGGCGCACGCGGTGGTCACCAATCTGCGGAAACGCAAGCTGATTCAGGAAGGCATCGATGCCAGCGCAAAGGGCAGTGATATTGACGAGAAAGGGGGCAAATAATGGGAAAACGTATCGTCGTTGATCCGATCACCCGCATCGAAGGGCATTTGCGGGTAGAAGCAGAAGTAAACAATGGCAAAATTACCAACGCGTATTCATCGGGAACGATGGTTCGCGGGATCGAAATTATTTTGAAAGGTCGCGATCCGCGCGATGCATGGGCGTTTACCGAACGCGTTTGCGGCGTTTGCACCAGCATTCACGCGCTGGCTTCCGTTCGTTCGGTGGAAAACGCGCTGAACATTACCGTGCCGCCGAATGCGGAATTGATTCGGAATATCATGAACGCGGTGCTGTATATTCACGATCACGTGGTGCATTTTTATCATTTGCATGCGCTGGATTGGGTGGATATCGTCAGCTCGCTAAAAGCTGATCCGAAAGAATCCGAACGCATCGCCAAAAGCATCTCCACCTGGCCGAAAAACTCGGCAGCCTATTTTGCCAGCGTACAGGGACGGGTTCGCAAATTGGTGGAAAGCGGTCAACTGGGCATTTTCGCGAAAGGTTATTGGGGACATCCGGCATACAAACTGCCGCCGGAAGTAAACCTGATTGGCGTTGCGCACTATCTGGATGCGCTGGAATGGCAAAAAGAAATCGTTAAAATTCACACCGTTTTTGGCGGAAAAAACCCGCATCCCAACTATCTGGTTGGCGGTGTTGCCTGCGCGATCAATCCGGAAGATTCCGGTGCGATTAACGCCGAACGCCTGGCGTTTGTCGGCAGCCTGATCAATGAAGCGATCGAATTTGTTGAGCAGGTGTATATTCCCGATTTGATGGCCATTGCATCGTTTTACAAAGATTGGGGCGCGATTGGCGGCGGGCTGAGCAACTACCTCAGCTACGGCGAATTTCCCACCAACGGCTACAACGATCCGGGTCGATTCAAATTCCCGCGTGGCATTGTGCTGGATCGCAACCTCAGCGAAGTGCTGGAAGTGGACGGCAACGATCCCGAACAGATCAAGGAATACATCGCGCATTCGTGGTATAAATACGCCAACGGCGATTCCAAAGGTCTGCACCCGTATGACGGCGAAACCGAATTGAATTACACCGGACCCAAACCACCATACGATTTTTTGAATGTGGATGAAAAATACAGTTGGCTGAAAACACCGCGCTGGCGCGATAAACCGATGGAAGTTGGTCCGCTCTCGCGTTTGGTGGTTGCCTACGCCAAAGGCGTTACCGAAGTGCAGGACGTGGTAAACGATGCACTCGGCAGATTGAATGTGCCGGTTTCCGCGCTGTTCTCCACATTGGGACGAACCGCCGCACGCGGTTTGGAAACAAAGCTGGTGGCGTACTGGATGAAAGATTATTTCAACGAGCTGTTGCAGAACATTAAAAATGGCGATTTGCGGACGGCAAATAAAGACCGCTTTGAGCCATACACCTGGCCGGCAGAAGCACAGGGACTCGGTTTAACCGAAGCCCCGCGCGGCGCGCTGTGCCACTGGATCAAAATTAAGGATCAGAAAATCGAGAATTACCAACTGGTTGTGCCGACAACCTGGAACGCATCGCCACGCGATCCCAACGGCAATATGTCCGCATACGAAGCATCGCTGATGGATACGCCGATGGCAGATCCCGAGCAACCGCTGGAAATTTTGCGAACAATCCACTCGTTCGATCCCTGCCTGGCTTGTTCGGTTCACCTGTATGATCCGGATGGCAAACACATCAACCAAGTGCAGGTGCTGGATATTTTGGGAGGACGCTAAAATGGCCGGTGAAACAAAATCTGTCCAAAACGCGCAAATGCGCTATTACATTTACGTTTGGGAATTCCCGGTGCGATTGTTCCATTGGGTAAACGCCGCATGTGTGGTTGTGTTGGCAGTAACCGGGTATTTTATGGGAAATCCGGTGGCTGTCACCAGCTCGGTGGAGGCATCTCAACAATACTGGTTTGGCAGTTTGCGCTTTATTCATTTTTTGAGCGCTTATGTTTGGGTTGCCGTGGCTTTTCTGCGATTGTATTGGGGATTTGTCGGGAATGAATACGTGCGTTTCAACAACTTCCTGCCGTTCAGCCGGGAAAAATGGGCGGAAATCGTTCACGTCATCAAAGTGGACGTGCTGCACATTTGGGAAGAGGCAACCGATTCCATCGGACACAATGCCCTCGCCGGCGGCGCGTATCTCATTGGTTTTGTTGGATTTCTGATTTCGGCAATTACCGGATTCGGACTTTACACAGCAATGAGCAACAACTGGTTTGTGGATTTATTTACGTGGGTGGTTCCGTTTATGGGCGGTGATCATATCGTGCGAATTATCCATCATTTCATGATGTGGTTTTTCGCCATTTTTGTTGTGATACACATATATCTGGCAGCTTATCACGATTATGTGGAAGCAACCGGCACGATCTCATCGATGGTGGGCGGCTGGAAATTTATCCGCAGCAAACCCAAAGATGAGGGCAAAGCCAGTCTGGTGCACAAAGATGTAAAGAAGGTTATAAAAGGCAAAAAATAGTTGTCTTCTACAACTACTTGGTGGGGAAACGCCCCGGACAATTCTGTTCGGGGCGTTCTTTTTTGCAAAAAAGCTGCGGCAAAATGACACATCAATTTTGCAAAGCGCCGCTATCAATCCATTCGCGAATGATAACAATCACGCTATCGGGCAGCGGCGGTTTGCCGGATGGCATACGCTCACCGACAATCGTTCCGCCGGTTAATTTCTGGATAATATAACTGCGCCCCGCATCGCCCGGATGAACCAATTGCCAATCCGGCATAAATGTGCTGGGTTTCCCCACCAGTTGCTGATAGGTAAAATCCGCATTTTCCATATTTAATTGGGATTCCGGCATCGTCCCGACGTGGCAACCGGGGATCGCGCAATTCGGTTTGATAACATTGCGGAAAATACTCGAAAACTGCGGGCGCAGCGGTTCGGAAGCCGGCTGCTCGCCGCCGCATCCGGCAACAACAGCGAGCAAAACGATCAGAGAAATGTGGCGCAATCGATGGAAAAAACAGGTCATTTGAGAACCGGGGAATAGCAATTATTTCGTATCGTTGATAAACTGCATCACCGCTTTGGCGACTGCCGGAACCGCAGCCGCAACCGCCGGCGTCATTTCGGTAGCCATCGTGCTCATATCTTCGATGGTGATGGTAAACAGGATAATTTCCGGCTGATTGTCCATCAAAAAGAGAACGTCGAGCACATCTTTCAAACCAATGTCGTGCGCGGTTAGGGTTGGCGGATAATCCGATGAAAACTTTGGCGTAAGTTGTGCAATCGTGCCAACCGGTTGACCGTCCATCGTCGCATCGATGAGAATCACCCGGGGATATTGATGGAAATAATCCAGCAGATGCAACCCGCCGGAGCCGCCGTCCAGCGCATCCACATCATCGGGGAGCTGAAACTGCTGTTCAATATAATTAGCCGCGTGAATGCCCACCCCTTCATCGCCCATCAGCAAATTGCCAATACCTAATATCAATGTTTTCATAGCATTATCCGGTTCCGTTATCGTAAGCTGTTGATCAGATGTTACACGATTCGCATGATTTTGTCAACGGGAAAATTGGAGGATCGAAATTTGAAATTGGAAAATTGAAATTGGAATTCCGGAGGGAATTTTCATAACCGCTTTTCCCTTTATCCTTTATCCTTTATCCTTTATCCTTTATCCTTTATCCTTTATCCTTTATCCTTTATCCTTTATCCTTTATCCTTTATCCTTTATCAATCTTTCGTCCGAAAGGGCAACGCCGGTAAACCCGCGCTGTTCACCAGATTCGGTTGGGCAAAACGGCTCCACCCAAACCGCACATGTAGCGGGTTCGGGGTTTGCGGGCTGGAAACGATCACCGTTTTGCCGGAAATTTCCGCAGTCGCGGGGACAAACTTGCCATCCGCTTCGGCGATCGTAAAAAAAGTGAGCGGGCGATTATCGCGCGAAGATAATCCATCCCCAACATGATCGAATGAGAGCACTATTTTACCGGCTGCAACCTGCATCGAGCGGAACACCGGGCCGCTGTATTCGAGCGACTTGCCATATGTTTTTGCCAGCGCACACAGCGCCAAACGCTTGCCCACATCCTGTTTATTTTTGGGATGGATATCGTCAAGTTCGCCGATATCCATCGTGACTGCCATTGCCGTTTTCGGCAGCGCCAGCGTTGCGATTTGCGCAGCCCACAGCTCCGGCAAATCATTTTCCGGATAATCCTTATACGGGGCGATCTGCGCAAAATAGAACGGTAAATCCGGTTGATTCAACACCTTACGCCAACCGTTGATAAGCGCTTTCATTTTGGTGAAATACAGCATGCCGTCGCCAACATTCGATTCGCCCTGATACCAGATCACACCGCGAAGCGCAACCGGCAGCAGCGGATGAATCATCGCGTTAAACAAACTGGACGGACGCGACGGCTCGCCCCAAATGCCCACAGCGGGTTTTTCCATGCGATTGTCGTAAATGGATTGGAGCAACGGCTCAGTCGCAAATCCTTCCGGCGCAATCCACGGCTCGATGGCGGTGGCGCTCCACGATGCATCGATCAAACCGATGGGCACATCCAGTTCCTGCAGCAATTCCCGACCGAAATAATAGCCGGTTGCGGAAAATCCGCCCCAACCGCCGGCGGCGATGGTTTGCGGCGTGCACACCTGCCAGCGCGCATCGCCGGCAACGTCGCTCAACGGCGTATCGCTGTAGTTATTGTCGGGATTAAACAGCCGGATGGCAGGATGATACGCGGCGGCAATCTCTTTTTCGGCATCATTAAAGCTGCCAACGCCCATTTCCATGTTGGACTGTCCGGAACACAACCAGACCTCCCCGACCAGCACATTGTTCAGCGTGATCGTTCCGGATTTGCTCCGCACCTGCAGCGAGGCACCCTGTTTATTGGCCGTCATGGGACGGAGTTGCACCAGCCATTTGCCGGTTGCATCCGCAACAGCCGATTGTTCCTGTCCGGCAAACGCGACAACCACAGATTCACCAGGCGAAGCCCAGCCCCACACCGGCACCGGCTGCGATTGCTGGAGCACCATATTGTCCGAAAAAAGTGCGGCAAGTTTGACTTCCGCATGCATCTGAGAAAAGCCGCTGTTGATCAAAAGACACCACATTATTGTTTTGAGATAACGATAGATCACGATTATTATCCTGTATTGTTTGAGTAATTTTACGCATTTCAATTAAATATCCAAAGATGAATAATAGGACATGCTTCAGCGTAGCTCAGCAACCATGCTTCAACTACGCTCAGCAAACCTGCTCGGCAATAAAGGACATATTTTGTTGTCTGCCAAAAATTGATATATTATTTCCGGAAAAAAATCAACATATTTCCGCGAAACCAAATACAGCTATTACGCAGGCACGGAATGATTCCCTTTTCAACAGAAATACAGCAGCAGATCAGCCAACGCGAGAACCGCGACAAAGCCAAATGGCTGGAAAACTACGTAAAACACGATATTCAGTCGTTGGGCGTGGGGATTCCGGAGATCCGGGACATCATCCGGCAGGCGGAGCGAGAACATCGCCTCACACAGTTGCCGATCAGCGAACAAACGGAAATGCTGAACGATTTGATGCACCAGCCGATCACCGAGTACAAATTGGCAGCGATATTATTTGTCCAGTTGTATTGGAAAACCAGCGAACCTGACGCGACGATGCGCATGATTTCCGGCTGGTTTGACCAACGCTGGATCAGCGATTGGAATGTTTGCGATTGGCTGTGCGTTCGTCTGCTCAGTCCGCTGGTGGATAGCACACCGACAATCATCGATGAATTAAGCCGCTGGAATACCGACCCGTATTTATGGAAAGCGCGGGCATCGCTGGTGCCGTTTGCCCAGTGCAAAAGCATCGGACAACACCGGGAAATGATCGCTGAATTATCCAAAACGCTGATTCAGCGGGACGAACGATTCTGCAAAACCGCTGTCGGCTGGGTAATGCGCGAATATTCAAAAATTGACCCGCTGTTTGTCACGGATTTTCTGGAAAAATATCAGGAATGGACAACAACGGAAGTCATCAAAAACGCCCGGAAATACATGTAGTTTAAAGCGATTACCACCTGATCGCCAATCAAAAAAGGATATTCATGAAAAAGCAAATCGCCGTTGGTTTTGCGTTGATCGCAGCAGTGCTGTTGATCGCCTGCCAATCAGAAAAGCCGCAAAGCGGAGAGCGCAGCGAACTGCAAACCACAGCACAAGCCGATTCAACAGCGGATATGCAATCGGCAGCGCATCACAGCAACAGTGCATCCGGCGAGGGCGATCTGCAGGAACCGGCGGAAGATGAGATTCAGGAATTTGGCATCATCGAAAGCATCGAGGACAGCGGTTACCCGATGTTCGTCGTCACGGTCGATTTCCCCGACCGGCAGATGAAATCAACATTTAACCTGAATATCGAAGAAATTGCCATGGATATGGCGGCGTTAACCGCGTTAGAGGGAAAATACGCCACCATTTATTACCTGAGCGAGATGGAAAACGACCTGAACGATTTGCAAGTTTCGGGAACATCGGTGCTCGGCGAGTGGGCGCCGGAAATAAATCCCGATTGGCTGCACATCACCGGGTTTCTCAGCGGCGCCGAAGCCGAAACCACCGGCGATTTGCCCGGCGTTATTACGATTACCGATGATACGGGCAATCAAATCCATTTTAAATATTTTATTACGCCGGAAATGGTTGAGGCAAATGGTACAGTTGTCACCGCATTTTATTCATACCGGAATATGGAAACAATCACCTATTTGCGGGCATCGGAAGAATAGCAATTCATTATAAATATTGATTGAGCGGGAGATAAAAAATATGGCATCAGACAAAGCGTTTATGGATTTTGTTTTGGAACAAATAGAAAACGCCGGATTGATCACTTACAAAAAAATGTTTGGCGAATACGGCGTTTATTCAAACGGCAAAATATTTGCGCTGGTTTGTGATAACCAACTGTTTATCAAACCGACAACTGCGGGCAGGGATTTTATCGGGGATGTGGTTGAAGCACCGCCCTACCCCGGTGCATAAATGTATTTCTTAATAGAAGACCAGATTGAAAATCGCGAATGGTTGAACGAGTTAATCCGGGTTACCGTTGCGGAACTGCCGGAGCCAAAGCCCAAAAAGAAAAAAACAAAGAATACCCGGAAAAACAGCGATTAAGATTTGAGGTTACTCATCATTTTTTGGCACATATGCACTACTATTAAAAGCATTTCCGCTGTGATTTTTTATCACTTTTTGGCTAAATTGTGCAATGTTAGTTAACAAAAGAAAGCAGATTAACTGCAAACGTTAGAAAGGAAACGAATTTGGAAATGATCAAAACGGACGGCTTGAACCGCAGACAGTGGTTAAAATTAAGCGTAAGTTCGCTTGTCGGCATTTTTTCGACATCATTGTTTGGCAGAGGAATATCAAACCTTAACGATCAGAATATCATATCAAACCATCAGAATTTATCAAATCAAAAGGAATCAACAATGGTATTAAAGCATGTGGTGTTTCACTCACCAGGTCCACAATGGAAAACAGGGGTCGATTTTAGAGAACAGCCCGGCGTAATGGAACACGTCCAGCATTATGCAAAACTTCATGGGGATAATAAATTATTTATGGGCGGACCTTTTATCGATGCCGATTCAGGTGGGATGATGGTTGCCGCAGAAGGTGTGAGCAGGCAGGAAATTGAAGCATATGCCGCGCTCGATCCGGCTGTTACATCCGGATTATTAACATTTGTTGTTAAAACCTGGTATATCGCAATGGCAGAAAAAGAATCACAGGAATAATTATCTTATCAGGAAGTAAGTGGGTAGACACAATAAATTTACTTTTATCATTTCAAACCAGGGGTTGGTCATTCCCGCAGTTTTTAGCGGGAATCCATTTGTTTACAATACTTTGGATGCCCGATTAAGTCATTCGGGCATGACCTAAATTAGCAAGATATTATTGTCCCATTACTTAGAAGCTATTTGTTTGATAATTTTTCGGTTAAAATAGATAAAATTTCCCAAAAGAGGTAACCACTATTTGTGAACTTCTTATGGATAATGTGATCATCAATCACAACTCCTCTATACCGGCGAGGATGATAACTACAGGAAAAATATGACGCTTAATAAATTTTTAGTGGTATTGCTTTTTGGCGCATTGTTTTGGAGTTGTTCCAATGCCCAGCACATTAACTCCATGCAAGTAAATGATAATGTTGTAAAAAATGAATATCCGGAACCTGCTGAAGTGGGTACCTGGTCTATTGCTGCGGTAGATTTCAAAACCGGTCAAATTGGTATCGCAGGCGCATCTTGCACATTTAATGTTCAGGGTATTGGTGAGATAATTCCAGGTAAGGGAGCCGTCATCGTTCAAGGCATGAGTAGTGATGAAGCCAGGGAAAGCGCCATTGCGTTAATGCGGGAAGAACATTCGCTGGCGGAAATTATGGATGAAATCCGCAATCCCAAATACGATCCCGAAAATCAGCAGTATGCACTAATATTACTAGATTCCACCATACAGCCGATAGCGTTCTCAGGCAATAAACTGGATAATACACGTGGTCATCGTATTGCCACAGGATTATCCGTTCAGGGTAATGTGCTGGTTAGCGATGCCGTTTTGGACGACGCTGTATTAGCATTTCAACGCAAGGATGGAACATTGGCAGAGAAACTGGTAAAGGCATTAGAAGCAGGCGCAAATGCCGGGGGTGATAAACGATGTGGTGAACAACGCGCAAGATCCGCTTTTGTAACTGTGTATAATAAAACTGACAATGCCAGATGGCCATATTTCCATCTGGTAGTTTATGGTACTGAAAAAGGCGGCGTGCCGGCAGTCGATTATCTGGTAAAAGAATTTCATTCTCTGTTTCCGCAAAGTATAAATCGTCCTTCGACAAGAGTGTATATTGTGCCGGAAAACAAATAAAGGTGACTTTTCCGGTTTGCATGAATGTGATGTCGCTAGACTAGTGTATCTCGGCAAAGATAGTTCGTCATTCTTTCCCGCGCGCGGGACTCAGAATGACTATTGACGTCATGCTGAGCGGAGTCGAAGCACAAACATGCGGCGTATGATTTCCGCCGCGATGCACTAGCTAAACAACAATACCGGCAGAAACTAAATACGTTTGGGAACAAAAGCGTAACAAGGGGCGAGTCACAGACCCGCCCAACAAACATACACCAATCGATTATTCCTCAACTTTTTCCACCGGGACATATTTTGGCCAACGGCTTTTAAACAGGGCAAATTTGGCGGGATTATCCCGATACACCCGCTGCCCGATCCGGTTAATCTTATTCACCGTTTCGTAAATGGATTTCAAGCGATTATAGCGATCCTGCGTATCCGAAGTGCGCAAGAGTTTTTGCATTTCCTGTGCTTCGTTGGCAGATTTCAGCGCGGCAAGCAAGGTTGCACCGGCATCGCGGATAGCATCGGTTTGACCTTTGGCGGATAAAACGGCGTGGTGGTCCGTGGCAAAACGGATTAACGCCGGCATCAGGGCGATCATGCTGCGCTCGCTGGTTTTTGCATCGTTCAGCGCGCCGGAAGGAAAGGCTTTATACTCAACCGATGATTTGCCAAAAGCCAATTCCATGCGAAACGCCAGATCACGCGACCAATCGTAACACGCCTCCAGCGCAACGTTTTTCTGACCGGTGGATTGTTTTTGTCCAAGCACGTTAACCGAATCAATGGTAACCGACTCCGCCGCCTGAATACGGGATTCGAGATCATCCAACTGTTCCACGGTGGCGCCAAAGCGGGATAAATCCGCCTGATGTTCCCGTGCCGCAGCCAAAGTGGTTTTGGAAACCGGAAGGATGACTTTTTCAGTAAAACGGGGTTTTTTCATAAACCAACTCCTTTTGGTAATATTTATGTTGTGTGACCGTTATAAATGCCATTTTCGATTAAACCGCGACATACTTTAGGATAACAGGTAAATTCGGTAATTACAGAGAAGACGACTGCAAATTCGGAAATTCACTCCGTAATTACGGAGATCTTTTTGCGTTTTTCTCTGTAATTACGGAACGACTGCTTACCAATAAACCGTTAGGAAGAAGCACACCAGCGAAAACATCGGGAACAGCACCGGAAAATTCAGTCGTAACTGCGAAAATATCGGGTACAGCAGCAGAAAATGCTGGCACAATAGCGAAAACAACGGTCATAACAGCGAAAAACAGCAGCGCACTACCGCCAAACCCGGGGAACACTGCCGAAAAATTGTGGAACAGCAGCAAAACATTACATCGCAGCAGTGAAATATATGGGACACACCTCCGGTAAACGTTTGGCATAACAGCAAAACGTCCCGGATCATGCTGCGCCACACCGGCAACCGGCACGATTTTATGCTTCAAACAGGCCAATCCTAAAATCCCACATTGCATTTCAGGCTTCCATCAGGAAAATTGTGCAAAATTTTATTTCTTTATGCAAAAAATATATTTATTTTAAAGCCTATCACATGGAAATACTTGAATGGCAATAATGATACGCACGGCTATAATGGCAGATGCAGCGGCAATTGCGGAGCTATCGGGTCAATTGGGCTATGCCGCAAACCGGGATGCAATAAAGAACGTTTGACAGCGCTGATCCATCACGATGAACATTGTGTATATGTCGCCGTATTGGATGACATGGTCGCAGGCTGGATTCACGGATGTTATCTGTTGCGGGTAGAAACAGATCGCTTTGTAGAAATCGGCGGGCTGGTGGTTCATGAGGCATATCGCAACCGGGGCATCGGCAAAGAACTGGTAGAAACCGTCATCCGGTGGGCGGAAACCCGGCAATGCCGGCGCATTCGCGTGCGCTGTAACGTGATTCGCCGGGAAAGTCATCGTTTTTATGAGCGCATCGGGTTTATTGAAAACAAACAACAGAAAATATTTGACAAATTACTAATCGATGTTACACGGTGACAAAATTCGGTTCGCACATGTGCGAACCCTACAATAGCAGCGGTTTTATTCGTAGGGAACGCATACATGCGTTCCGCTATTACTTTGGCGTATCTCAGGATGCTGATTTCCTGACAAATATTATTTAATGCGTAACATCAATTATTAACTGATGTTACACAGTGAATCAAAATCAAAACAAACCAGCACCCTTCGATACGCGCTCTGCGCCACTCAGGATGCTAATTCGCTATCAGCGCGTTACATCAGTTACTAACTGGAATTGGGCAATAATATGAAACTTTGCATCGCACAAACAACAGCCGCTCCGGGTGATGTTGCCATCAACATCGCCAACCATTGCCGATGGATTGAACGGGCGATTGAGCATCACGCAGACCTGATTATTTTTCCGGAATTATCCCTCACCGGATACGAGCCTACCCTTGCCAAAACGCTGGCGACCCAACCGGATGATACCCGGTTCAATGATTTACAGGCATTGAGCAACCGGGGCACCATCACCATCGGGGTGGGTATGCCGATTCAGGCAGCAACCGGAATCACCATCAGCATGATTGTGTTTCAACCTGAAACACCTGTGGAGAATTATGCCAAGCAATTGTTACATGTTGATGAAAACCCCTATTTTGTGCGGGGATTCGGGCAATTGTTTCTGAATGTTGCGAATATGACGGTTGCACCGGCGATCTGTTATGAAGCTTTACAGCCCTGGCACACGAACACTGCGAAGCGCGCCATGCGGATGTTTATGCAGCGAGTGTGGCAAAATCCGCCAGTGGTGTTGCCAAAGCTGCCCGGTTGTATCCGGAAATAGCCAAAGCAAGCTCAATGATTGTTGCAATGGCAAACAGCACCGGACATTGCGATAATTTTACCAGCGCGGGACAGTCCGCCATCTGGAATCGCGAAGGCGTATTAAAAGGTCAGCTCGGCAAAACCGACGAAGGGCTGTTGATTTATGATACGGTTACGGATGCGCCGGCTGATACCGGTGGCGTAGTCATTAAAGCCCCTCTTCGAAGAGGGGTTTGGGGAGATGTGTCCAAATTTAAAAGGAACTCAAAAAGCAGTTTAGGATTGGCAACGCTGGTCTTCCTCTGAAGGAAGCTTTTGTTCGATCATTAAATATGCCAAAAAAATAAAAAACTCAGATAAGTGGAATTGGTTTTTGGCGAGTAAATAATGCAATGATTATTGCCGCCGCAATGTCGAATTATATCTTGAGTTTTCATTGTTTACACAATATATTCAGCGTAAGCTTAATTAAATAAAGATAACTTATAACCGGGATAAACGCAATACGTTTATTATCACGTTACCTGCAAGCAATTAGAGACAACGTAAATGACAAAAACTAAACTTTTAATACTGACATTTATTCTGACCTCAACAACAATGTTTGGGCAAAAATCAATTTTTTGGTGTAGATAAAGACATGAATAATTATAAAGGATGCTATCAAACTAGCACTTCTTTTGAATATACTTTTAGTGAAGAATTAGACAAACAGATTTCTGTAGGACTTGTAAAACAGAAACTTCTTATTATTTATTTAATCGTTTTTCAGTTGGTGGTCAACTATTTTTAGCCCATTACTGAAGAGGGAAAGATTTGCAAACAGGCAAACCTATAACTGCAATACTTTTGGTGGTGGCTTTTCGGGAGTGATGCGATGGGAACCTTATTTGTTGAGTATGGATTTGGAATGATTTTTACCTTAAAACCTTTTCCGCCATTAGGAACAACTTACAATGGCACCCCCAATTATGGGCTGGCAAAAACATTATCGAGAATTGAATGATAAAACACAATTAATATTTGGCTATCGGTGGCAACATTTTTCTAACGGAACAGGAATTGTCCCCACCAATCCTTCCTACAACGGCAACGGAATATTTTTAGGATTTAGATTTAAACCCAACAGAAAATGACGCAAAATTTTTTAAAAAATATTGGAAACTGAATTACCTTCCTATTTTATCGGCTTAAAATTTAGTTACTTGTTCTTGCTTACTTTCCCAAGTGTATTTTTTTGCATATAAAATTGAATACAAACAATGTACTTTTTATTCTGATAAACCAATTGACGATAATATTACATTTATCATAGATGATGCCATTGGCAGAATCTCAAAATCAGAACTCTATGATAGCATTTATTCATTTTAATATTTTTATTTTGCAATGATATTTAACGATTACAGTTTTTACACAAGGAATAAAAACGTTGGTGCTGAAACGCATTATCATTTAACAAGAAATTTTTTTTTAGACCTTGCGATATTGTCAATAATAAAATCATTCCTGCAAAAGAGTGGCATTTTGCCAATAATCCACATGCCTTTGCAGACCGACCACTATCCTATTATTTTGCTCACGAAATGACACATAAACTACAAATCATTTACACTGGAAGATTTGATTTTAGCAACCCGACTTGGCTAACGGAAGGATATGCAGATTATATTGCGAAAGACGGAAAATTTGACTTTAATGAAAATTTAAAACTTTGGCATGACAAAGCACCAGAACTCGACCCAACGAAAGGTTTATATAGACTTTATCATTTGGAAATAGCCTACCTCTTGGACAAACAGAATAAAACGATAAAGGAAATATATGAACATACACCAACGGACAAGATTTTAACGGAAGAATTATGGGCGATAAGATACAACTGATAAATATTTTGCCAGCAGGTAACAATGTATATAAAAAAATAGGCGAAACAGTGATAAATTCAAGACTTTTGGCTCGTACTGGGATTTTGTGCTTAACCGAAAGTTTCAGTGCTTCTAAAACGCCTACTTTTCATATACTAACTGCTGTGCCCCATTATTAGAAGAACCAACTCATAACAGTTACATTTGGATTTATCCGAAACACAAGTCAATGTTTCAGTACCAAAAGAATCTATTTTTTTGCCCACGCTTAACCTAAAACTTCAAACAGAATCGGAAATTGTATGTCTTGAAATATGATGCATTGGAATAAATATAAACAAGCCTCCCAAGCCAATTAATCCATCCAACATTTGCTTAAACAAGCAGAGTTTGAAAATGTCCTTCATAAAAGTTTACATCCGCTGTGTATGGAGCACAAAAAATCGATACCCCTTCTGAACTCAAGGGAATTGAGAACAGCGGTCTGGCATCATATCAGGAATATGCGAAGGAAAAGGGCATTTGTATCGATTTTATAAACGGATATTCAGACCATTGTCATTGTCTGGTTTCATCGGGTTTTGATCAAACCATTCAAAAACCATACAATTGATAAAAGGGAATCCTCTTTCTGGATAAACAAGAACAAGCTCACCAAACAGAAATTTGAATGGCAGGATGAATATTTTGCTGTATCAGTGTCCGAATCAATGATAGACAGGGTAAGAAATTATATAAAGCATCAGGAAGAACACCATAGCAAGAAAACATTTTCTGAAGAATATGAGCAATTTATCAGCAAATATGGATTTGAAAAATATCAATAAATAAAATATATCTATAGGAATGGGCTTCAGCCCATTCCATCCAAATAATAAAAATCAATAAATATCATAATGATTTTTTCTTCCTCCCTCAGCTAAAGCAGGAGGAGTGAAGCAGGAGGCAATTCAAAAGCAGGAGACATTTCAAAATAGATAATATTATCAATTGGAATGGGCTTTTTAGCCATTCCATTTAAATAAAAATCAACATCAACAGGGCTTTAGCTCATTCCATATATTGTTCGATCTATTAAACAATCCAAAAAAATTTCATGACACTCAGATTAGTGGAGCTGGTTTTTGGCGAGTCATTTGTGATAACCGATCATTGCCGGTATTGTCGAAGTATATCTTGAATTTACATTGTTTACTCAATATATTCAGCTTAAGGTTAATTAATTATGATAACCTAAATTAAAGCCTCAAGCTGCGCTTCATTAAAACTGACGATTAACCAATGATAAAATTATTTAGAAAATTCGCCAAAGCCTACTTTCCGATGGCAAAAATAAAGTATCTCAAGTATGCTGTTGGTGAAATTATTCTTGTCATTATTGGAATTCTAATAGCAGTATCTATTAATGATTGGAATGGAGACAGAAAGCTTAAGATAGAGCAACAATTCATTCTCAAAGACTTAAAGCAAGAGATGACGGAGAATCTGAAAGCATTAGAAACTGCTATTAAAGGAAACGAAAAATCGTTCCAAACTGCATTAAAAATTAGAGCCCTTTTAATGACGCAGAAGCTTTTAATAAAATGTCAGATAGTCTATTTTTTTGCATCGGTTGTAAAAATGAATTTTAACTATACCTATGATCCGCAATATGGGATACTTAATTCTATTATTTCCTCTGGACAGATAAACCGGCTTTCGATAAAAAGAGCTCAAATATTTATTAGCTTCCATAAAGGAATTGACAATAGATGCTTTAGAAGACGTATTGAAAATAGAAGCTCAAAGAGATGAATTGATGAAATCATCTTTTAATCATGCATATTTAATTGAGGACAATATGATTAAAGGATATGATATAAAGTTGCTTTATTCTTATCCGAATTCAGATGGGCAGTTGAACATCTTTTATAATGTTCGAAAAAATGGTTTAGAAGAAGAAAAAAATTGATGACAACCTTAGAACACATTATTGAATTAATAGATCAGAATATTGAAATATAACGATAGCACAACAATGTATATAATGGTCATGTCCAGCAAAAGCTGATCATGCCATATAAACTAAATTGTTATGCCCCCGTTATTAGAAGAACCAACGCAAAATAGTCACAATTGGATTTGTCCGAACCACAAGTCAATGCTTCGCAAGAACCAAAAGAATCTATTTTTTGCCCATGCTTAACCGGTAACAGAATTGATTTGCTTCAAAACAGAATCAGAAATTGTATGTCTTGAAATATGATATATTGGAATACATATAAACAACATTCTAATAAGGCAGAATCACCTCATGAATTACACCATCCGGCTGGAAACAGAAAACGATTACCATGCCGTTGAGGCATTAACCCGGAAGCCTTCTGGAATTTATACAAACCGGGTTGCGATGAACACTATCTGGTGCATACCATCCGCAACAGTCCGGATATCATCCGGGACCTGAATTATGTGGTTGAACATGAGGGTCAGATCATCGGCTATATTTTATATATACCGTTTCGCAGGTGAGCAACGAAGCGGGAAAAACGATCCGCACGGCAACCTTTGGTCCGGTATGTGTTCACCCGGATTTCCAGCGGAAGGGCATCGGCACGGCGCTCATCAACCATACCAAAAATATCGTTATTGAAAAAGGTTTTCCGGCAATCATCATCCTGGGCGATCCGCATAATTACTGCGTTCACGGGTTTAAAACCGGCAGGGATTACCATGTCGGCAATGCCGAAGGAAAATATCCGCTGGGCTTGCTGGTGCTGGAACTGGAAAAAGGTGTGTTCGACGGTCATCGCTGGACGTTTAAGGAAAGCGACGATTATAATATCGAGTTCAGTCCGGTAGAAGAATACGACCGGCGCTTCCCGCCAAAGGAAAAACGCTACCAGCACAGCCAGATGCTGTATGAGATGTTGATCCGGGCGGTGCTGGAATAGGTTTTTGGGTCACGGAAGCCAAATTGCACGGAGCAATATGTCACCTTTCCCAACAAAAACAGGTTATTCGGATAAGGTAATGTTGTTCACATCCGCAAATGCCGCGAGAATCCCCCACCCGCCAAATCTCTCGGAAACAGCAAACAAGATTGTATTTTCACCTTTGTGGAGCTTCAGGTAAAGCTCGTCAAACAAGCCGATAGTGCCCAAATACCGGTAATCACGAGAAAGATACCTGTTGGTTCCGCCATATGTTAATGTACCGTTTACATAAACTTTTACATCATCGCTGTAACCGAACCGCAACTGTTTAATCTGATCTTTTTCAGATTGAATCACCAGCTTGCAAAATACAGTATTTTTTTCCCGCGTATACGCCTGAACCCTGGATAGATTCGTAATTCCGGTGACCTCGCTGTTTAACCTGGTCCAATGGAGATGTTTTAGCGCGTTATCATTCAACTGGTATGTGTCAGCCAGCCATTCGGATTCAACAATTTCGGAAACCAGCCAATGTTTCACAACGCCATCCGGTGCAATTTCCGGTGCAACCGGCTTCGATTTGAGCACGGGCTTTTCTATCGATTGATAGCTGAAATCGGCAAAATAAGCCGGCGCAAATCCGGAGCCCGCAGTAATGCCTAACGTTCCCGTGGCTGCTTCTCGTTTTAATTCAGGGATAAACAATGCGGGCGTTTCCATATCCATGAAGTACACTTCAGCCTGCTGACCGGATACCACAATTTTAATGTGCATCCATTCGTTGAAGGTGTAATTAACCGGCGCAGAGTACCGTTCCCCGTGATACAACTGCCAGGCACTGCCGCCGTTGATGATGGGCGTATATTGGTTGGCATCCGGCATACCGGATAAATGCGGACGGATGTAAAACTCTTCACTATTTTTTCGGTCCACAACCCGCCACTGCACGCCCATAAAACCGCGTTCGCCGGTCACGGCAATATCAAATTCGATGATGCCGTTGAGAAATTGGGCATCTTTCAGATATGCGCCACCATCTTTGATAAAAACACCTTTTTTGCCAAAGTAGGTGCCGGTTTCAAAGGTTTCCGCAGTAACATCCCATTGCGGCGAATCAAACGGAATCGTTTGTGCAAAAGCGATTAGCGGAAACCCGATGATCAGTAATCCAATGATAAAGCGATTGCTGAACAACTGCCGGTAAATGATCGTTTTTTTCATGGTTATCCTCAAGTTTTTATGCTGTTTGAGTGCGTTCATTTGCTGAGTTCTTTGATATATTCTGTCCCATTTGACACACACGCTGAAGTTGCCTTTTCGACGCAGGAATGACATACAAAAAGCTTGTGCGTTTGCATACTACATGCTAAATACGACGCACAACTGCAGAATAATCAATCACAGATAAATAGTATTGTAAAAATGGGACATCTGTTCAACCGTGTTGAAATAGCGCATCAGTTTGGTGGGTTTTACATCAGCGTAGATTTTTTCTGGTGAGGTTCCGGTAAAGGTCTTTACTTTTTTGATAAAATGGGATTGGTCGTAATAACCGCAAGTTTCGGCAATATCTGCCCAGTGATACCCTTTTCGTTTGAGGTATAAGGCTTTTTGAAAACGGATAATCTCGGCAAATTGTTTGGGACTGAGTCCGGTAGCCAGGCTAAAACGTCTTTGCAAATGCCTGCGGCTAATGTTCAATTCTTTGGCAATCCCGGTCAATTGAACATTGCCGAGCCTTTGGTTGATCAACTTCGCGAATTTGCAGCCAAAATGATCAACCGGGTTTTCCGGCAGATTGTTAATGAGAAAATCCTCTATCAGTTTGATACGATCTTCGTTTGTATTTGAATCAACAATTTTTTCGTGAAGTTCACGGATTACTTTGTGCCCAAAGACCAGTCCCAAATCGATGGATTTATCGGTGAATTCATAAAAAGGGATATTGATAAACGGGGCTATTCCCCAGGGATAGAAGCTGAAAATGATCAATCCGGTTTTACCCGTTGCTGAAACGTGAAGCGGTTTTGTCATTTGTCCATGCAAAACGCACATCGGGATTTTTTCACTACCACCATTTGAATGTGTCACAAACGGTTCACGGAAGTAAAACAGCATATCGGATCTTGTAGTGGGAATTATCCGGGTTGGCTGCCAGTTGGGATCATATGTTAAATCTTCCTGAATCCATATAGATTCAACATATGGTTTTAAGACTTCTGCGGGTTGTAATTTCCAATAACTCATCACATTACCATTGTTTATCGTGTGTTAAACGGATTTTTTTTCAAAAAGTTATCGATTTTGCAATTCGTGTCACTAATTACTGTTGTATATTTAGTCATCATTTTCAAATCCCAAAGACAAGGAGCATCATGAAAAATCTGCTGGTATTAATGATTATAAGCTTGAGCATCACTTTATCCATCGCTCAGGATTCAGATTTCGTCCGTGCCCGTAAAATGTTGGATCAAATAGATAATGGCATTAAATATTTGAAAACCGGCGACGTACCTACATACAATCAATTATCCGCCAAATTAACCGATACCAGACAGTTGCTGGAATCAACCCAATCAAAAGATCATGAAGAATATGGCACGTTGGTTAATCGCTGGAATGCTTCAAGGGAAAAATTGATTGAAATAGCTAACATCTGGCAAAACCAACCGGCACAACAACAAAACACCCAACAATCCCAGCAAACAACCACACAGCCGAAAGCGAATCCGGCACAAACCCAACGGTCTGCTTCGCCCCAGAACAGCTCCCAAATCTATCAATCGATTATCAGTAAATATCAGGTGCAAAATCGTCCCGATTTGTCAATTGACGCTTCTCCTCAAGAAGCCGGTGCATGGGCACAACAAATGAAACATTTGGGTACGGAGCAGATAGATACAGACACCAAAACGGTGGAAGCTGAATTTGCCGCCGGCAGACTGAATTCACAGGATCGCAACCGTTTTTACCAATGGGTGCATAATAATTGGAAAAACCAGATCGAGCAGCAAATTACTCGGGTCCGGCAGGCATTTGACAGCGAAATTGAAATGGCTATAGAGCAGGCAGATTTCATCAACAATGCAGATGAAAATGATCAGAACAGAATTTTGAATATCGGTAACGATGTACCCTATAATGACAAAAAGGCTACTTTGCGAAATGGCAAAACGTTTTTGGAAAAGGTTATCGCGTATGATGAAGGTGCGGGAATAGCGGATTCACAATTACGGGAAATGCAACGCCAAAAGATAACATCGGCCGAAACTCGTTTGGAGATGTTTAAATCAAAAGCAGCGAGCTTAAACAAAGAAATAGCTGCCCGTCCTAAACCTCAAAAAAAGCCATCAACCAGTCAAAAACTTTGGCTGGATGGGTCTCAGTTTTGTGAAATCACCAAAAAGGGTGAAGTTTGGATGAGCGGTAATTACGTCGGATTTATCGAAGCGAATGGTAAAATTTGGGCACATGGCAACCGGGTTGGTTCTCTGGAATCCAACGGCGATGTGTGGCATAACGGCAATCATGTAGGTACGATCACTGCAAAAGGTGAAGTGTGGAAACGAGGCAGCCAGGTTGGGCTGATTACACCAAAAGGTGAAGTTTGGATCGGTAGTTCTTCACGAGGCACAGTTGAAGGTATCGGTGATTGGCGAAGAGCAGCCATTGTTTATTATTTTGACTTTTTTAAGTGAACAATTCAACAATGCAAAAGCTTTTATGTGTAAATGATTAATGATTCCGCTTAAATAAACCATATTTTTCATCGCAGCCAATCGGCAAATTCCTTCCGGAATTTCTGCATTTTGGGAGCGATCACAAATGAGCAGTAGCCCTGCCGGGGATTGCGGTTATAATAATCCTGATGATAGCTTTCAGCCGGATAAAACACGTCCAATGGAACGATCTCCGTAACAATCGGGTCGTTCCACAATCCGGATGCATCGGTTTCCGCTTTGGAAACTTCGGCAATACTGCGCTGTTCTTCGTTATGAACCATGATGGTTGAGCGATACTGTGTGCCAACATCCGCACCCTGGCGATTCAGGGTTGTCGGGTCGTGGACATGCCAGAATACAGTCAGCAATTGATCGTAGCTGATAACGGCCGGATCAAAGGCAATCTGGATCACTTCCGCATGTCCGGTTGTTCCGCTGCAAATTTGCTCATATGTAGGATTTGGAATCTTCCCACCGGCATAACCGGACACAACTTTCTCCACACCTTTTAATTCCAGAAACACGGCTTCCACACACCAGAAACAGCCACCGCCGAATGTTGCTAATGCTTTATTGCTATTGTTCATTGCTTTCTCCTGTTTTCATTCTGTCTGCTCTAAAGTTAATGAAAAAGGATGAAAAAGGATAAAGGATAAAAGATAAAGGATAAAAAGTAGTAGCTGAGTCCTTCGCCCCATCGATAAACTCAGGGCGGCGCAGGCTCAGGATTAACGGCACCGAAACCAGCGCTATTCTGGAAATAACCGGATAGCCACAAAACCGCTGCAAAAAACGAAAATGTGGCATGATTTCATCAGAAAATATGCCAAATAAAGGATAGTCAACATTATGTTTTTGTGAATCTTATAGCGAACAGTATCTATTTGGTATTAACTTTGTATAGTCCACCGATCTTATGTTGGATTTGGGAAATAGCTAAATACGAATAAACATTGCAGTTAAAAACAGAAAGGGGCAAACCATGAATTTTGGC
The DNA here is from genome assembly GCA_020634975.1 of Calditrichia bacterium. NCBI lineage: Bacteria > Pseudomonadati > Calditrichota > Calditrichia > Calditrichia bacterium. Next base: position 125,588 of record JACKAQ010000003.1, read on the forward strand.
ATTCCTAAAGAGGTGCGCCCGTTTGAATACCGGGTGGGATTAACACCGGCGGCCGTTCGCTCGCTGGTTAGAAATGGTCATACCGTGTATTTCGAACACAATGCCGGATTAAAAGCCGGATTCACCGATCAGGAATACGAAACGGCAGGCGGAAAGCTGGTTTACACAGCTTCAGAAGCATATGGACGTGCAGATGTTTTGGTTAAAGTTTCACGACCGACAGAAGATGAATATCGATTTTTTAATCACCAGCAGGCTATCGTCAGTTTCCTGAACCTGGCTGTCGCTTCCGAAGATTTGCTGGAACAGTTGGCAACATCAGAAATAACCGCCATCGCCTGCGAAACGATCGAAACCAACGATAACAAATTGACCGTGTTACAGGCATTGAGCGAAATTACCGGACGCATGTCGCCGGTGATCGCCGGAGATTTGCTAGGCAGCTTTAAAGGCGGTCGCGGTATTTTGTTGAGCGGCATTCCCGGTATCGCGCCGGCATCGGTTGTCATCATCGGTGCGGGTGTACTCGGCTGCAACTCGGCGCGGGCGTTCCGCGATCTGGGTGCGGATGTCACATTACTGGATAACGACCTGATGGCATTGCGCCGGGTGGATCGGTTGTTCGATGCCAAGTTGCCAACCATGTATGCCAACGCACACAATATCGAGAAAGCTGTAAAATTTGCCGATGTGCTGGTAACAACCGCAGCAAGCGCCGGCGAAAAAGCACCGGTGCTGATCACCCGTCAAATGCTGAAAAGCATGAAATCGCGGGCAATCATTCTGGACTTTGCCATTAACAGCGGCGGCAATGTGGAAACGAGCCGTCCCACCACGTTAGCAGATCCTTCTTTTGTGGAAGAAGGTATCATTCACTATTGCGTGCCCAACGTGCCATCACGGGTATCGCGCACCAGCAGCTACGCGCTCTCGAATGCGCTGATTCCATATCTGTTGCAGATGGGCGAATTGGGTATCGACGCAGCTATCCGCAATAACGCGGAGCTTAAACGTGGCGTTAACACATTCCAGGGAAAATTGTCTCACGCAGGCGTTGCGGAGGCACTGAAAAAAGATCTTGAGGTGAAATTATGAGTTGGATGAAGTTATATCAGGAACGGTTAACTTCCGCGGAGGAAGCTGCCCGCAAAATTGTGTCGGACAGCCGGGTGTATCTGGGCGGTGGTGTGGGCGCGCCGCAAACGGTCATCGATGCACTGGTAAAACGCGCACCGGAACTGCGCAATGTGGAATTGATTCACATCCTGCACTTCGGCAAAGCCGAATATGTGAAGCCGGAATATGCCCAGAGTTTCCGGCACAACGCGATGTTTATCGGACACAACGTCCGCAGCGCGGTGCAGCAGGGTCATGCAGATTTTACACCGGTGTTTTTATCGGAAATTCCGTCGCTGTTTCGCGACGGCCATGTGCCGCTGGATATCGCAATTGTTCAGGTTTCGCCGCCGGATGAACACGGGTTTTGTTCGCTGGGCGCAGAAGTGGGTTGCACCAAAGGCGCTGCGGAACATGCCAAATTCACAATCGCAGAAGTGAACAAACAGGTGCCACGCACCCTCGGCGATAGTTTTTTGCACGTCCGCAACCTGGATATGATTGTGGTCAGCGATTATCCGCTGCCGGAAGCATCGCAGGGCGGCGCATCCGAAACGTTGCAGCAGATCGGGAAAATTATCGCGAATCTGATACCCAACGGCGCAACATTGCAAATGGGTATCGGCAGTATTCCGGATGCCGTGTTGAACAATTTGCACAATCATAAAGATCTGGGTATTCACTCCGAGTTGTTCTCGGACGGCGTTGTCGATCTGATTGAAGCCGGCATTATCAACGGTGCGAAAAAGACGCTGCACCCCGGAAAAGTGATTGCCGGATTTATTCTTGGCTCCAAACGGCTGTATGATTATGTGGATAACAACCCGATTATCGAATTGCACCCGACGGATTATGTGAATGATCCGTTTATCATCGCGCAAAATGATAACATGATCAGCATCAACAGCGCCATCGAAGTGGATTTGACCGGACAGGTTGCAGCAGATTCGATCGGCACCCGTTTTTACAGCGGTGTCGGCGGTCAGCTGGATTTTGTGCGCGGGGCATCGCGCTCGAAAGGCGGCAAACCGTTTATCGCGCTGCCGTCCACAGCCAAAAATGGCGAACTCAGCCGCATTGTGCCGATGCTAAAACCCGGCTCCGGCGTGACCACCACCCGTAACGATGCGCCGATTATCGTTACCGAATACGGCTATGTGGAAACCTTCGGCAAAACCATCCGCCAGCGGGCAAAAGCGTTGATTGAGATTGCCGCACCGGAATTCCGGGAAGAACTCACCCAAAAAGCCCGTGAGCTAAATTATTTGTAAACAAGCTGATAGCAGCAACAAAAAAAGGCGTTCGTTTGAACGCCTTTTGTATTTTGGGTCATTTAACTCGTTTTCAGGGTTTGAATATAATTACGTGATAACACTGATGGCGCAGAACGAAATTCTGCAATCTCCCGAACACAACAGCATTTTCAAACATATTTCATTAATGATCAACATCAGAAATTCTGCACTTACACCGCTTCTTCTTCCAGTACATCAGCCAGCGTTTGCATGTAACACGATACATCACCGGGATCATTTTTGCGAAGATAATTCCCGTTTTCAATGCGGGACAGCACTCGTTTATCAGACAGGTTCTCCAGATGAATCACATCGTCATAATTAAACCCGACTTCGCGCAACGCGAGAAAAAGGTTTTCCGCCCGGCTGCCAGTGCCGTCACAAATATCTTTGGCGTATTCTGTCCACTCGTCCAGATCAAATTCCACAGCGCGGGCAATTTCCTTATCGCTCATTTTGGTGACGGTTTGCACCAAATGTCCGCAGTTGCAGCGCGCCATATGTCCCCATTCGTAATTGGCGCCATTGCTTAACTTGGTTGCTGTTTCCCGCAATGCATTAATCAAATCTGATTTATGTGTTGCCATTGCTTACCTCCGTTTGTTGCCGGATATCTCTTTTTACAAAGAAATATAATAATGAGAGATTGTTGAGAAATCAAACAGCATCTGTTTTGCATGAAAAATTTTTGTAACTGCTCACCGCTATCTGATTTTATTTCTTTTTTCTTTTGCGAAAAGCCGGTGTTTTCAATATCATAATCGCGACAAAAAAAAAGGAGATCAGCATGTCTTTGACATTTGGGGAATATTATCCGGAGGTAAAAGCGGAATTCCGTTTTGAGGTGGATGCGGTGTTGTTTTCGGAGCAGAGCCAGTTCCAGAAAATCGAGGTTGTGCAATCCAAAGGTTTTGGAAGAATGCTGCTTATCGATGGATTTGTGATGCTCACCGATCGCGATGAATTCGTATATCACGAAATGATTTCGCATACGCCGTTATTTGTTCACCCGAATCCCAAAAATGTGCTGGTTATCGGCGGTGGCGACGGCGGCACCGTTCGCGAATGTTTGCGGCACCCGAATGTGGCGCATGTGGATTTGGTGGACATTGACGAGTTGGTAACAAAAGCCTGTGTCGAGTTTTTTCCGGCAATTGCCGGAAAACTGGATGATCCGCGGGTGAGCTGTTTTTTTGAGGATGGCGTGGCGTTTGTCAAGCGTAAATCCAACGCATACGATCTGATCATCGTTGATTCGACTGATCCGATCAGCGTTGGCGAAGGGCTGTTCTCCCGGGAATTTTACCGCGATTGTTTTAACGCGCTGAAGTCCGATGGCATTCTGGTAAACCAGAGTGAATCACCGGCGTGGTTGCCGAAAATCGTTAAAAATATTCAGGTTAAGCTGCGCGATATCTTTCCGCAATTTCATTTTTATCATGCGAGCATCCCCACTTATCCGTCCGGTCACTGGGCGTTCGGGTTTGCTGCAAAAACACTGCATCCGTTGAATAATTTCGATCAACAGCGCTACGATCAATTGAATCTCGATTTTAATTATTATAATGACGGGATTCACCGGGCATCGTTTGTATTGCCAACGTTTTTCAGAAAGTTGTTGGATGAATAATCGGACAGGCATTTCGTGCATGAATCGCCGCTACTAATTGGTTAACAACGTTATTTATTCACCAATACAGCAATTGCGGACATCACCTCGCGTTGGTATTCGCCGCCGCCGGGGCGATTGAGCAACACGCCATCCGCAATCATCGTGGATGAGCCGCCGCCGTCGAGATTCAGCGCTTCGTATGCGCCCAAATCCTGCATCATCATGGCAAGTTCGTCCAGGCTAACGCCACGGCTTTCCGGCTGACGGCCGTCCACCACCAGCAAAAATAATTTGCCATCTTTCGAATATCCGGCGGCCGTTCGCGGATGCACCAACGGAATGGACGTTCCGAAAAATACTTCAGCATCGGAAGTCACCTGCTTTTCACCATCTTCGATGAGCATCGGTCCGGCGCCGATGGCATCGCGCATTTGCCAGCGCTTACCGCTCTCCGGGTCAGGTTCTGCCGCGGCAGTTTCGGGCGTGTTTGCCAGCGGTTCATCCCAGGCGAACAATTCCCCGTTTTCCGTGCGCACCCATGCAATGTCCATTTTCCCAGTCGCGGCAAATCCGATCGCAGCGCGGGCAGTGGGAAAACGCACATTTTCCCGGGAAACGGAACGGGTTGCAGGCTCAATCACACTGCCGTCAATCGCCAGCAATCCCACATGTCCGGCAGGCGTTTTGTTCATCGTGAAATAGCCGCCGTTTACGGCAACCGGCGCGTTCAGCCGTGAAGCAAAATCTGCGGTCGATTCGCGGTTATCCGATGTATCGCCGGAAAGCACCACGCGGGTTTGGATGTGCGGCTGTTTTGTATCGATTTCCGCAAGCCAGGCTTTCAGCGGCATTTCGGCATTTTGTCCGGCAAATACCCGAATACCTTCCGGCAAGCGGTTTTTCAGCGAATCGATTTCCTGCCAATTCATGGGAATTTGCGCTACCGGCGCGGGCTTTTCCGTTTCGCAACCGAATAACAGAATAGCACCAACAAACACTATTGCTTTGGATAAATTCATTATTTCTCACATTTTATTGCTGAGTTGTTTCGTCCAGTCCGCCACTTCCAACGCTACATTTTTGAGCACTTCGGGATAGTGAACGCCCTGCCGCACCAATACTTTGAATGAGTGATCGCCGCCTTCCACCCATTCCAACCGGGCAAATTCGCGGATATCGCTGAGCACATCCTGCAGCAAATCCATCCGGGCAAAAGGATCGCGAGTGCCCTGAATAAAGAGCATCGGCTTGCGCAGCATGTTCAGATATTCATCGCGGCGATGCTCAAATTTTCCCGGCGGATGCAACGGATAACCCAAAAACACCACCCCGCGCACATCCTCAAATTCACGTCCGACAGTTGCGGCAACCCGCCCGCCCATGCTTTTTCCGCCGATAAACAGTTGCGAATAATCGCAATTTTCCTGTGTCCAGCGGATAACCGCGCGCCAGGCTTCTTCCAACACCGGACCGCGATCGGGCATTTTCCTTCCCGCAGTGAAATACGGAAAATTGAATCGCACCACAGACACCCGGTTTTCGGTTAAATGTCCGGCAATGGTTTCCATAAAACCGGAGTGCATATCGTTCCCGGCGCCGTGCGCTAAAATAAGCAGCGGTTGTCCGGGATCGGGATTTTCGGGCGCAAGAATCTCTATTTCACGCGAATCGTCAATTGGTAGCCGCATCGGTTGTTCCTGTTTTTTATGGGTTTATCCGTTCTCGATCTAATGAAATGAAGTTCAGCCAGCAAATCAGGTGAGCCAACCGGGCTCAATGGAGCAAAATCATTTTGCGAATTTGAACAAATTCATTGGCACGAAGTTCGTAAAAATAAATGCCGCTCGGCATTGTCTCGCCGTAATCGTTCACCCCTTCCCAGGTCACCCGATATTCGCCGGGCGCCAACGTTTCATCGACCAAAACCTGCACTGCCTGACCGAGCATGTTATACACCGTGAGCAAGCTTTTGGCGCTTTTCGCAAGGTGAAAAGTGATGGTTGTGCTGGGGTTAAACGGGTTTGGATAATTTTGCAATAATGCGAATTTTTCCGGTGCAACGCCCGGTTCGCCGGTGCGCGAAAGCTCGCTGCCCACATGCAGCCGCAGCGGCAAAAGGGTCAGCGGCTGCAGCGGATCGTTGCTGTGTAACTCCAGAATAAACGGGTAGTTACCGGACGGCAGGTTTTTGGTAACAACCACCAGTTGTTGCTGTTTCGATTCACCGGGATGCAGCCCGGCAGAACGTTGTTTGATGCGGAATCCCGCACGCGGCTGCAGCGCAATTTGGGTGCCCGCACGGAGATCCGCCTCCGGTTTGCCCAACGTTGCGCCGGGCGTACGGATCGACATTTCATCGGTTAATTCGCCGAGCACCGGGTAATAAAAAATCATTTCCCCGTTGGCGCTGAGCAGCGCTTTCAGTTGAAACGGACCGTTGCCGTTGCCATCAAATAACGCCTGCCACTCGAGTAATAAATGTTCGGGCAGCGAACGAAAATAAACATCGAACGGTGCGGCAATCGACCAATCGCCGGAAAGCAATTGAAATTGACGGGGCGGATTGTCCGGATTATTGTGATGACCGGCGAGCTCAAATTGTCCGCCCGGAAAAATATTGAGCTGGTGAAAATGCACCCGGTCGATCGAAAACGGGAAAGGCAGTTGCAAATCAACCGGCGTTTCCGGAGCGGCTTCGCTAAACTGAAGCGGCTGCGGCAACACCTCCAGCAAGCGCGATCCCGGCTCGGTTTCGCCATCTGCAAGTTGTTGAAAATGCCAGAGATAGCCGCTGGCATCCAGAAACTCGGAGACGGGAAATTCCAGCGCATCGCGATCGATAGCGAGCGTGGCAACAACCGAAAGCTCCCCTTTCCCACTGTTGGAAATTTGCCAACCGACTTCCAGCGAATCCGTTCCGGTGAGATAAATATTCAACGAATCGGTCGAACGCAACGCCAGCGACGGCGCAGGATTTCCGGTGCCCAATAGCGGCACCAGTTTTCGCGGCTGGCGCGGATCGCTGTTGAGAATTATCAACGTATCGCGATGCTCGGTTGTCGACGCAGGTGTAAACGCAACCATCAGCGGAACGCTTTCACCCGGCGGAATCTTGAATTGGCTGGACGGCACCTGAAACGCCGCTGTCCGGGTTTGCAACTGAAAAATATTCAACGTGTCCGAACCGCCGTTGCGCAACTGCAGTTTGGATTCATTTCTGATATTCACAAACGGATCGTCAAATGTGACCGATGCTGCCGTTTGCAGCCGCCCGCCATCGCGCAGATCAACCGAAATGATGTGATCCCACTGCTGATTTTCGATGGAAACGCGGATCAACAGCGGCAGCTTTCGCCGGTTTACCGGACGATCTTCCGCAAATAGCCGCACACCGGACACCCGTTTTTCTTCCCCCGGCAACAGCGCATCGACAGTAATTTCCGGATGGACAACCTGAATTTGTTCGTCATCGCAAATCACACGAATACGAATGTTACGCGCCTCGTTGCCGCCGTTGTTTTTGAGATGAACATCCACATTCACCCATTCGCCGCTTTCCCAAACGCCGTTAAAATTGCTCAACGTATCCACAAAACTGACGCCAACCGGTACCGGAAACGCCGCCATTTCTGGATTATTGCAGGCTTCCACCGCATCCAGGTCGAACCCGGCATTGGCAACACCGGCAAAGCCGTCGCCGTCATCTTCGATTCGCACAAACCGGAATGACTTTATTTTGTTCGCAGCCAAATCGAACGTTGCGGAGCCGCGTCCGTTGCCAAGTTTTTGCCATTCACCGGTCATTTCGGCAGCCACATAAACGGCGTAACCTTCCGGCGTCAAATCGCCTTCGGAAATTTTCAGATCATCACCGGGCAAATCGAAAATCGTTTCGCCCATGTCCAGCACTATCCAACCTTTTCGCCCGAGCGAATAAAATCGCCGGTCCGGCGCACCCAAAACGTGATATGTGATGCCGTCATCCGAAAAATTATTGCCGGGCACCCGGCAACTAAGCACCTGCCAGGCAAATTTTCCATCAGCCGGCTCCAGCGAAACATTCACTGCCGTGCTGCCGGTGTCCGGAACGGTGATGTTTTTCATAATTTTATCGCGATAGCCGTTTGCCGTAATCCGCAGCGTGTAGTTTCCCGGCTGCACCATTTTGTGGAAATCGCCGATCAGCGGATCGCTGTACACCGGCCAAAATTCCTGTTTCTCGTTGCGCAGCCAAAGCATCGCGGAAACGCTTTTTCCGGTTTTGGCATCGCGAATCGTTCCGTGCAAACCGGTTCCGGCGGACTTAATGAGATACAGCATCGCCGGACGATTGCTGCGGTAAATGTCCCGAACTTTTTCCAGCGAGGGCGATTTGTTATCGGAAATTTCCAACGTCCAGCTCAGCGAGCCGCGAATTCCGTAATAGCTGTCTTTCGCGGTGCCGTTTACCGGATACAACTGGTCGAACCCACTCCCGTAGGTTAACGACGGATAGCGGGATGATTTGGCATAGCCATCCGCCAGTGCGATCATCACCTGCTGATCCGGCGATTGTCCCGGGCGATAACTCCACGGCAGCGAAATCACTTCCATTCCCGCATGAACGGATTGCGCAACCACAAATTGATGCCCCAAAAACCAACTGAGTAGCGCCCGCGTTTCGGGCTGGGAAAACGGGGTTGCGCTATCGCCCCAGCCATCCCACATGTATCCCCAATCTCGGTTGATATCGACATCATTTTTATTGCGGCGATCCAGCATTTGCCGGCCGTCGGGATTGGCGAACGGGAAAATCCAGATTTCGCGACTGTTCACGAGACGGGTCACTTCGTCGTCATTGCCGTATGAATGGCAGAGATCGCGGATCAGCCGCATCAAAATTTCTGCGCTGATGATTTCATCCCCGTGATAACATCCGTCGAATGCGACTTCCGCCTCCGGTTCGTCCAGCGTAACGTTATCGCTGATTTTTACGGCGAACAGGGCACGTTTTTCTACGCTCCAGCCGTAAATTTCTTTTTTGATAATTTTGGGAAATTGGCGGCACAAACTATCAACCAGCGCGACACCGCGATTGTAATCGTAATAGCCGAGAATAGCGGGATTTTGGCGCTGCATCTCGGCATATGCCAGCATATCCGGAATGAGAATTTCCGGGCGGAAACCAATGGCAATCAAACGGTCATATTCATCGGGAGTGACGTAAAGGTAAATATGCGGCAGGTTAACTTCTTCGACATCGATACCAAGTCCGGTGATTTTGCGAATATCGTCTGCCGCAGCCGCCGTAATTTTGATGCGCATTTCGTTGGGTCGCCAATTGCCCAAAAGGCTGGCGGAAATGACCATCAACCAACACAACAAATGTGCGAAACGGAGGCGCTTCATTCAAATTCTCCGGGAAATCCCTTGACCAACAGATTTGTTATTGAAAATAACTGAAACTAAAAATAATCTTTCGCTCGATTTCCGGGATGACAAATATCAAAATTGGCATTGCAAAAGCGGTGATTTTCGCTTGGAAAATGCCACCCAGCTTGAGCAAAGCATTCAACAAAACCCTCCCGGCACAATCTGACAGACGAGGCTGCAAGCGTCCAAAATAACCATAAAACAGATTTGCACAAAGGGTAAAATAGGGAAATTTTTGAAAATCAAAAAGGAATGAGTTGCCACGGAATGCGGTAGCGATTGACGCGCAGATCGTTCAGCGCTGCGATTTCATCGGCGGGCAAATCGCGGATGTCGCCCAATTGCAACGCGGCGTGAACAGATTTGGCGGTGTGTTCCAGCATTTCCTGTTTGCGAAACGCCTCGTCCAAAGTCGCGCCGACGGTCAGGCTGCCGTGGCGATCCAGTAGTAAAAAATCGGTGCGCTCGATAAACGGACGAATCGATTCCGGCACAGCATCCGTCGACGGGCGGGCGTATGGCGCGGTGGGCACTTTGCCCATCAACACCACATTTTCGGCGAGAACCGGGCGATCCAGCCCGATGCCGGCGAGCATCAGCGCAATGCAAATCGGCGGGTGCGCATGAATCACCGCCTGCGCATCCGGTCGCCGGCGATAAACTTCCAGATGCATTTTTATTTCCGAAGACGCCCGTCGTTCCCCGGAAATGTGATTGCCGTCCGGATCGATTATCACCAGATCATCTGCAGCCATTTTGCCTTTGCACAATCCGGTTGGCGTTGCCAGAATCCGCTGCGCATCCAGCCGCACGCTGAAGTTGCCTTCCGCCGCCGCAATCAACGATTTTTCGTATAATTGTTTGCCGGTTTCGATCATTTCCCGGCGAAGCTGGTTTTCGTTCATCTTCTGTTTTTCTTTTTTTTGCCGCGAAGATCGCGAAGATCGCGAAGGTTGAACTGCCTACGAAAAATACGAAAAAACACGAAAATGATTTTTTTAGAATTTTGTGTAATTTCGTGTGTTTCGCAGGCAAATATAAAAACGTACTTGTGTAGCTGATAGAATATCATTGCTGAAAGTCCGGAGATTCCTGCGAAGGCAGGAATCTCCGGATTATTAACACAAAAGTGATAGATCGCTACACAAATACAAAAAAACCTTTGCGAACTTTGCGCCTCTGCGGCAATATTTATTATCTAATTGAATCCACGACATTGAGCAGCTTGTCGATTTCATCGGCGGTGTTGTAATGCGCAGCGCCGACACGGAGCAAACCGCCACTTTCCGCAAGCCCAAGAAAATCAATTACTTCCACCGCGTAAAAATGGCCGCTCCACACAAAAATATTCTCCGCAGCCAATTGTTTGGCGATGTCGTTTGGGTGCACATTTTCTTTGGTGAATGTAACCGTCGGCACGCGATGCTGCAGCTCGTTTCTGTCGGTTACGCCGTGCACTTTCACACCGGAAATTTGTTGCAAACCGCGAATCAAATAGTTGCTGAGCGTCTGCTCGTAAGACTGGATCGCCGCCATTGCCGTGTGCAAACCGAGCTGTTGTCCGCTAAAATTTGGGAAATTAGCGGAAAACGGATCGCCAAACATCTCCCCTACTTCCGCCAGATATTCCAATGCGCCGAGCACGCCGGCCATTCCTTCGTGCGACTGTGTGCCGTTTTCGAATTTACCGGGCAATTTATCTTTCGCCGGACGCACCTGATAGCTTTTCAAATGATCGAGAATCGACTTTCGCCCCCACAAAATGCCCTGGTGCGGACCGAAAAATTTGTAAGACGAGCAGACCAGAAAATCGCAGCCGAGCGATTGAACATCCACAGGAATATGCGGCGCAGATTGAACCGCATCCACATACACCCACGCACCGTATTCGTGCGCCATTTTGCACATTTCCGGAATATTGTTGATCGTCCCGAGCGCGTTGCTGGCGTGACCGATGGCCACGATTTTCACAGTTTCGTCGAGTAATTCCGCGAAATTTTGCAGATCAAATTGATAGGTTTCCCGGTTGAACGGAAGAAATTTTACGGTTAAGCCAAGATCTTCGGCAAGTTGCAGCCACGGATACACGTTTGCATCGTGATCCATCCGGGTAACGACAATGCTGTCGCCGGGTTTGAGCAACCGCCCGATTGCCCGCGAAACCGAATACGTCAGTGTAGTCATGTTCGGACCGAACACGATTTCCGACAGATCGGGGGCGTTCAGCAAATCCGCCATCGCCTGCCGTGCCTGCGTTTTCAGCACATCGGATTCCCGCGCGGTTACAAAATAGCCGCCGCTGTTGGCGTTGCTGCGCACCAGATACCGCTCCATTCGCTCCAAAACACGGTGCGGCACCTGTGTGCCCGCCGGATTATCGAGGTAAACGCGCGGTTTTCCGTCATCTTCGATGGAAAGCGCGGGAAATTTTGCCCGGAGTTCGTCAACATTAAAATACATGGTTACACCTGATTTTTGATGTTCGATGATCCAAATTAGGCTTTGCGACACTCAAAATCAACCCCATTCCACTGTTGTTCAATCTTCCCGAAAAGTCACGATTGATTCTGCCATTCCCTTAAATACCATTACATGCAGCGGATAAATGCCAAACCAGTACAATCGCCCCAAAATGCCGCGCGGACGAAATGTCGCTTTTTGGATCAAAAATGATGTGTTAGATTCGTTGATAATTTTGAATTCCAACCATGCTTCGCCGGGCAATTTCATTTCTGCATACAACAGCAATCGTTTGTTGTTTCGATCTGCCAAAATCACCCGCCAGTAATCCAGCGCATCACCGGATTGCAGGTTCACCGGATCGCGCCTGCCGCGCCGCAGCCCGACACCGCCGACCAATTTATCCAGAAATCCGCGAATCACCCACAGCCAGTTGGCAAAATACCAACCGCGATCCCCGCCAATTTGCCAGATATTTTCCAAAACCTGATCTTCGCTTTGGCGAATTTCAACGCTTCGGGTATCGATCAAACAACCGTATTGCGGCACCTGTATATATTCACCGATTGACGACGTGAGCGATGAGTGATGCAGCGCATCTATCCAGCTCGAAACAATGGCATTTTGCTCAATTTTGCTGAACGCCAGTTCAATCGCTTTTTCATAAGCAATGGTGGGTTGGTCATCAATTTCGCGGATGGAATTATCCCGGCAAACCACTTCATTTTTCATGCTGTCAACCAGCGAGCGCGCCAATGTGTACGAGGTTGATGTAACAAAATACAGCCAATACGATGACAGTCGCGGACTGAGCACCGGCACCGTTTGGATATAACGACGATAGCCGCGAACATTGGCAAAACTGAGCATCATTTGTTTGTAGGTAAGCACATCCGGCCCGCCAATATCGAAAGTGCGATTGAGCGCTTTGGGATGTAGCAACACCTTTTGCAGCAGCCGGAGCACATCCCGGATGGCGATGGGCTGGCAGCGGGTGTTCACCCATTTTGGCGCGATCATCACCGGCAGTTTTTCCACCAAATCGCGAATAATTTCGAACGAAGCACTGCCGGAACCGATGATAATTGCCGCTCGCAATATCGTCACGGGAACGCCGGAAGTTTTCAGCACATCCTCAACGGCCATCCGCGATTTCAAGTGTTTGGACAAATTTTCATCGTTGACAATTCCACCGAGATAAATGATCTGCTTTGCTGATGTTGACTTTACCCAATCGGCAAAATTTTTGGCGATTTGTAATTCGAGCTCGTGAAATTCTTCCACAGATTGGGTCATCGAATGGACAAGATAATATGCGGCATCGAAATCGGTGGGGAAATTATCAAAGCTGTGAGGATCACCCAAATCGCCAACAGCGATACTAACTTTAGCAGAAACAGCAGTTTCCAGATTAAATCTGGCGGCATCCCGGACGATACAGTAAACTTCATATCCATTGCTGACGAGCATAGGCAACAGCCGTTTTCCGATGTAGCCTGTGGCGCCGGTGAGCAAAATTTTCATCGGCGGCCATCGTTAAATAATGGCTGTATCCACGCGAAAAAGGATTCGAACCCGGATTCTGCTGGGCGGGTAAACGTTACTTTGGCGCGGACAAACGGTTGCCCATCGGGAAGTGAAAACACGGCTTTTGTTCCATTTTTTGAATCCAGCAACTCGCCTTCTTTTCCGATAAATTCGATTTTCCACCCCGATAAGCCTTCCGGTGATGATTTGCCAACCACCAATCCGGTCGCTAATTCGGCAGCCGTACGCGATTCATCAACTTCGATAAGATATTGTTTTTCAGAAATTTGAGCACGTTTCAAAAACACGCCGTTACTGGCGTAAAATTCGCCGCGAACCATCGCATCGGTAATTGCATCCGGCGAAAGTTTTTGGGAATTTACCATCACCCATCCACGGCCGGGATTGGATTGATCTGCGCCCCACGTTTGAAAATGATGCGCGTCGTCTGACGAAACCGCGAAAATTTTCATCCCTTTGCTGAGCCAAAAATCCCACATTTCTTCAGTGGAGGGATGCGTTTCGTCGCCCCAGACATTCACCTGCGGATGACCGTTGAACAGCTCAAACATGATTAATCGCTGAACCTGCAACACATCCGCTGCGCTCGCAGCGTAATAATAATTCGGGTGATTGAGTATCGCCTGCCCGCCTGCGGCCATCGCGTTATCCACATGCGACTGGATGATTTGCGATTTTTGCTCGCTGTCGAATTGCCAATCCGCCAATTCGCGAATATTCATTGCGGTGGTGTGGATTATCTTTTTCCCTGAGATTTCCTCACCGGGAATGAGGATAAAATCCGACCGGCGATTGTCCGGCAGCGTCACCGAATCCGGGTTAATAAACCGGTTGTGTTCGCTTAAAATCACAAAATTGTAACCGTGATCGAGATACCATTTGGCGACCACATCCGGTGCGGAATCGGCATGACCGCACAGCACCGTGTGCGCATGGGTGTTCCCGCGATACCAGTTTTGCCGGGTTGTGCAAGATTGCGCCAACAACAGCAAAATCAATAAGTTAAGCAGCGTAAATTTTCGAATCATATTTCCATCTTAAGGATAAAGGATAAAGGATTAAGGATTAATCAGGCGGTTTTACATTTAACTTTTTACTTTTCACCTTTCTCAATCGCCATTTTGTTCATCCGGCATTTCTGAGATTTTCTGGATGAGGCTTTCTTTGGTTCGCCACAATTTTTGGCTGATAGAAACGTGGTAAATGTGCGGGCTGATCAACCGGCGAATACCGGGGTCCAACCGCTCGACGTCACGAACGCGCTGTTCGCGAAGTTTATCGAGCGGTGGACATTCGTAAATTTGTTGGCCATCTTTCAACACATCAACCAATAATGGCTCAACGACAGAAACATCTTCTTTTTGCAGCGTTCGTTTTTTGGTGTGATCGAGCGGACTACGGAGCACCAGTTTTTTGTTGTCCGCGGGCGTTTCATCCGCCAGCGCCAGCAAATCTGCGGTGGCTTTGCCACGCGAATCATAAACGCGCCACACCAGCTTGTTTCCGGGATTTGGCGTTTTATCAGGCGTTTCGGAAATTTTGATGGCCGGTTGCCAGCCGCCGCCATTTTTCAGGGCAACCAATTTGTAAACACCGCCCAAACTGGGCGATCCTTCGGATGTAATCAATCGCGTGCCGACGCCATAAACCAGTCGCTTTAGCAAATTCCGGGCATCGACGCCGTATCGCGGTGCTTCTTCTTTAATTTGGGTGACAATCTGCCAAATCACAAGTTCATCCAGATTGTTGGACAAAACAATCGCGACGTCCGGAAAATTGGCATCGTTGAGCATTTTGGCAACCTGAATCGCCAGATAGGCAAGGTCGCCGGAATCCAGCCGCACACCAACCGGCTGGTGCCCGTTTTTGCGCAATTCTTCGAACACTTTGATGGCGTTGGGAATCCCGCTTTCCAGCGTGTTAATCGTATCAACCAACAGCAAACAGTCGTCGGGATAAATTTCTGCGTACGCCCGAAATGCGTCCAGTTCGGTTTGCCCGAGTGCGATGAACGCCTGAATCATGCTGTGGGCGTGGGTGCCTTTCGGTTGCAATCCGAGCACGTGCGAAATGCCGACATTTGAGGTAAAATCCGCACCGCCGATGAGAGCGGCCCGTGCGCCGGCGTTGGCGCCGCGTTCGTGGGCACGCCGCAACCCGAATTCCATCATCAACTGCCCGTGACCGATTTCACGGATTCGCGCTGCTTTTGTGGCGATAAGTGTCTGAAAATTCAATTGGTTAAGCAATGCTGTTTCTAAAATCTGGGCGATCGCCAATGGGCCGCGAACCACCGTTAGTGGCACATGCGGATGCACCACCCGACCTTCCGGAATCGCACGAATATGCAATCGCTGAAATGTGAAATCCGTTCGCAGCCAATTGAGGAAATCATCTTCGAAAACACGCTTTCCGGTGCGATTTTTTTGTCCGCGCAAATATTCGATATCGATGTCACGAAAATGCGATTCGTCAATCCAGTCCAACAGCCATTCCAATCCGGCATTGATGCAATACCCCGCCTGGTGACTCCCATAATTGGGATATTTCCGGAAAAAATGGTCAAATTGCGCCTCTTTTTCGTGCAATCCCATCCGGAAATACACCTGCGCCATCGTCAATTGATATTGGTCGGTAAACAAAATGCCTTCTGCGGTTTGGCGATCTGCGTTTTTCACACGTGCTCCACATAACAGTTGCGATTTGAATTAGCTGTGGCTAAAGATTAAACAATTTTGGGGAGTGATTCAAGAATAATAAAGGAATGTGTCGGGTGAGATTCTGAAAATGAAAAAGGATTAAAGCAGGATATTTTTATCCGTTCACCTTAACCCTTTTTCGTTTTTACTTGCGGAGAGGGTGGGATTCGAACCCACGGTACGCAGAACGCACAACGGTTTTCAAGACCGCCCCATTCAACCACTCTGGCACCTCTCCAACGGTGCTTATGTAATTGTTACGTCACAAAAAAACACCCTTTCGGGTGTCTTTTGGCGGAGAGGGAGGGATTCGAACCCTCGATAGGGGGAATACCCCTATACCCGCTTAGCAGGCGGGCGCCTTCAGCCACTCGGCCACCTCTCCAATGATCAAAAATTGCACGGCAAAAATAACCCTTTTGGATAGCGGAATCAAGTATTAATTGCGATTTTATGAGAAACGGTTTTTTGCCCCCTCAAAAATACCAACTTACCCGACCAAAAAGCGTGGTGGGATAAAATCCATATTCGCTAAATGTTTGCCCGTAATACAATTGTCCGCCACATTGCAAATCCAGATTTGGGCGATAGTTGTAACTCATTGTTAGCGCAAAAAATCCGCTGCCGTCATTTAAATTGCCATTCCAGCCGATGCCGCTACTGACCAAATCGTGCAACTGAATCATCGTTTGGGAAAACAGGTAATTGCGGCTTAGGTTGATCAATCGCCCGTCGGCGAGACTGGCAAAATCGTATCCAGCAAACGACGTTGCGCCTTCTCCATTGAATTGATATTCGATCAGCGAATAGATTCGCCGGGAAAACTGGTAATCGACACCCACAATATATTTCACAAAATGGTTCGAAAAATCATCATTTTGCGCGGAGAAAATCCACTCACCACGCAAACCGGCAGTGAACAGATTTCCGGCGAAATCGCCGCCAAAAATAATCCGCTCATCAAAATAACCACCGAGAATGGAAATATCATACGTTTGATAATTCGTACGAAATTTGGCAGCCGCGTTGTTTTTCCGCAATAATTTTTGGGGATTGTGCACCACCGTGAGATCGGTAAAGTTGCCGAGATAAATTTGTGCGGTGAGCAAATCCGCGCCGTCTTTTTCAATTTTATCGAACGCGGCGGGGTTGATCGGGTTAAATAAATCCGTCGGATTCCAGATGCGACCACTCCCCCACGCCACCCGCTGACGTCCGACTGTGAGATTGCCGAATCGGAAATCCTGCCGCCAATACAACCGGTCGATGAAATGTGAAATGGTGACATTTTCATCATTTACCGGCTGCCAGCGCCAGTCAAAAAACTGGCGAGTCGTTTTTCCGGGTGATGTCGTAAACAATTGATTTTGCTGATGATACAAACCGGAAATTTCGTATTCCATCGCCAATCGGGCGTTTTTCCCGAAATACGCTGTCGGGCGCAGCCGCAATCGGGAAATATTGGCAATTTGGGCGTCGCTCTGAAAAAAACCGAATTCGATGTTATCGCTGTAGACCGGCAAATCGACGATGTAGCCGCTAAAATCCCATTCCGTTTGCGCAAATACAACCGAAAACGGCATCAGCAAAATGAAAAGGATAGTCGATCTATTTCTGCTTTTTATCTTCAACAATTTGACCATCTTTTAATGTGATCAACCGGTGAGCGCGTTCGATCACCTGCGGATCGTGGGAGGAAAACACAAATGTGATCTGCTTTTCGCGATTCATATTTTCCATCAAATCGAGCAATTCTTCACCGGTTTTGGAATCGAGGTTGGCAGTGGGTTCGTCCGCGAGCACCAGCGCCGGATCGTTGACGATCGCGCGGGCAACCGCCACCCGCTGCTGCTGTCCGCCGCTCATTTCGTTGGGACGTTTGTTCGCCAACTCGCCGATGCCCAATTCATTGAGCACTTTCATTGCGCGTTCGGTGCGATCTTTTTCGGAAACACCGCTGAGCACCATCGTGAACTCGACATTTTCAATAGCGCTAAGCACCGGAATAAGGTTATATGCCTGAAATACGAATCCGATTTTGCGCAGCCGCAAATCGCTGAGCTGATCGCGGGAAAGCTCGGCGAGAACCGCATTTTCCAACATCACGGTTCCAGCGGTGGGCACATCCAGTGCACCGATGAGGTTGAGCAGTGTGGTTTTCCCGGAACCGGACGGACCGGCAATCACGGTAAATTCACCCGGCTCAATCGTCATCGAAACGCTGCGCAAGGCTTTCACCGGAACACCGTTGTCCTGATAGGTTTTTTCCAGGTTTTCTGTGCGAATGATGGACATGTTAACCTTCGGTTAAAGGATAAAGGATAAAGATAAAATTATGATACTTGTGTCGCTGACAGATTATTATTGCTGAATGTCTGGAGATTCCTGCCTTCGCAGGAATGACCGGTTTATTATCGCAACAACGATAGATCGCCACCCTAACAAATTATGCAATATGGGAATATGTGATTCCATTTTACACTTTCCGGATGGCTTCGATGGGCACCAGTTTCATGGCTTTGCGTGCCGGATAAACCGCGCCGATTACCGCGGCGATGGGCACAATCAGCAACCCGTTGAGCAGCCCTTCCAGCGTGTAAACCGGATAAATGATGCTGCCGGTACCAAACGAATCCAGTCCGGCGGAAAATGCGCTCAAATCGATGCCGGAATTCGCCAATGGCAGATAAAACACATAACTCAGCCCGATACCGACCAACGTGCCCAACACGCTCAGCAAAAACGCTTCGAGCAGAACCATTTTGAAAATGCGGCGATTTTTCATTCCCATTGCCATCAGCACGCCAAATTCCTGGGTGCGTTCCAAAACGGACATCAGCATGGTATTGACGATGCCGAACAGCATCGCCAGCGCGACGATGCCGTAAAACACGCTGATCGATTCGCGATAAACATCCACCTGCATCACCAGCAGCGGCAGCAATTCGCGAAAGGTGAGCACCTCGTATTGCGGCGGATTTTCCGAATCGTTCAATTTGCCGGCGAGCACTTTTTTGACTGAAGCGGCGTTCTCCATTTCGTGAATCACCATCGCTATTTCCGAAATGCGATTGTCAAACGCCAACATTTTTTGGGCATTCGCTAAACTGATGTAAACACTGATTTTATCGAATTCGGAATTGAACGTTTCGAACAGTCCGGAAATGCGAAACACATCCGAGCCGATGCTGCCATCGATCCGCGATGCCATTGCCACAACTTTGTCGCCGATGCCCACATCGAGCTTTTCCGCCAACGCTTTGCCTACGACAATATCCCGTTTGCCATCGCCCAAATAGCTGCCTTCGACCATCATTTTTTTGATGTCCGTAACCTGCGATTCCTGTTCCGGCTCGATGCCGATCAGCGAAATACCGGATGAACTCGTCGGGCTGCTGATGATGCCGTAAGTGATCACCCGGCGGGAAAAGGCGGTAATCTGTGGCTGGCGTGCCAACAGCGCGGCAACGGAGTCGGGCTCCGGCAAATAATTTTGGAGCAGTTTGTTATCGTTGAATCCGTTTTTGTGAATCTGAATGTGCGACACATGCGCGCCCACCTGATTGTTGAGCATCTGGTGTATCACCCCAACAGATAGCGCGTCGTATAAAATCACGCAAATCATCCCGACGATGATGGAAACCAGCACAATCATCGAGCGGCGGCTGTTACGCCAAATGTTTCGCCATGCGAGTTTTAGCAGCATTATTTTTTTCCGGCAGATTCCGATTTCAATTTTTGCAACGTATGTTTTGGCGCGTCACACCGCGCCCCTACTTTTTCCTTTATCCTTCACCCTTTAACCTTTAAGTGTAACGAATGCCTTTCAACGGTGCGAGGCGATACACTTTTAACAGCGGATAAATGCAAGCGATCAGCGAAATGACAAAAATGGTCAGGTTGATGTTGATGAAAATCGACAGCGCAAGTGACGATTTCAGTTGCGGCAGAAAACCGTATTCGGCATACAAATCCGCAAATTCGCCGCCGAAAGTGATCGGATTGGCAACCATGTATGCGTTGATGGCGAGCCCGAGCAAATTGCCGAGCACCAGCCCGATCAGAATAATAAATGTCGTTTCCAGCAGCACTTGCACCAGCAATCGCAGTTGCGGCATGCCGATGGCGAGCGTGACGCCAAACTCGCGGAAACGTTCGGTCACGGACATTAGAATAGTATTGGTGATGCCAAATGCCACAATCAGCACCAAAATGCCGAGAAATAAAATCCCGCCGATGCTGTCCAGTTCGATAGCCTGTTCCATCTCCGGCATGATCTCGTTCCAGCTCATTGCGATCAAATTATTTTCTGCAATGGCGTTGTTTAGCGATTTTTTCACTGACGGAATTGCGTCGATATCGTCCAGTTTTATCGCAACGGCGTTAATGCGCCCATACATCGCCAGCAACTCCTGCGCTGTGGCGATGCCCATCACAATTGCCATTCGGTCGAGTTCCTGCGCGCCGGTTTTTAGCGTTCCGGAAATGCGGAATTTGAGGTTGCCGAGCGATCCGTCGAATCCCTGCGAGAGCACCACAACCGTGTCGCCAATGTCAGCTTTTAAATTGTCGAGCAGCTTGTAACCCACCACAATATCGTCGCCATCCGGTTTGGTGAACATTTCGCCGGCGCTGATTTTGGTGAGAATAGTGCTCACCTGCAACTCAGTTTGCGGATCAACCGCGATGATCGCCGTGCCCTGCGACTGGTCGCGAAAGCTGATCAGCCCGTCGCCGAGAACGCGCGGCGTAACCGCCACGATGTGTCCGGTTTGTGCGCACAGTTCGCGCAGTTTGTCATCGAAACGAAAGCTTTTTTGCAGCGACGGTCGTTCCTGGTAGCCCTTTTTCTGTATTTGCAAATAGCCACTGAACAGCTCCACACTGTTGATGATGTTCAACTCGTACGTGCCGATTTGCAATCCGCGCATCGCGAGGCAAAGCATTGCCGCAAACGCCACAGCCAAAATGGTGATCACCGACCGCCGTTTGTTTCGCCAAACATTTCGCCAGGCAAGTTTGAGGAGCATTTTTTATCTCGTTAAAATTGTTTATTTACAATAAATTAAGCGCGTCACACCGCCCCCCTACCGGCCGCGTTCGAGTTCGCGGAAGGAGAAAATCCGGTCGGGTATTTTCACATCGAACGCCATTTCGACGAGCCGGATTTCGGTGCGACGTCCCGGTTTATCGACGTTGTGCATCACCCATTTGGCGGGAATTTTGCGGTCGCCCATCTGTTGGTAATCGCGGTAATCGAGGTAGCGAATCAGTTCACCGGATTCGTCAAAATATTCCACTCGCGCGGGTAGAAAATCCTGCTGTCTCACCCAATACAGCAACTTACCCCAAACTACCGGCGCATCCGGTTTGGGCAACAGTTCAACTTTCCAGCAGTTTGCGCCCTGCACCGTATCCGTGCCGGCCAGTTGTTGGTCGTAATCTTCAATTAAATTGGATTCGCGAACGAGGTCATCATTGGTGAAATCCGAACCGTTCCACGATTGCAGCATCATCGACGGCGGAATTTTGATGGTCGTTTCGGTATTTTTGAGATAATTCCACATCTCGTTCCCGATTTTCAGGGTTTTGTTGCCGGCTTCTTTTCGGGGTTTTTCGGTGACGATCAGCGCTTTTTCGTTGCCGATCCACCAGCTTTCCATGCGCATTTCCCGGGTGTAATCGGGCGTCACAACGGTCATTTCGATAATGCCGTGGGCAGTTTCACCTTTGACCGCATCTTCCGCTTTGCGGATAATTTCTTCGGCAGTTTGCGCCAGAACCGAAGTGGCGATCAGACACATCAATAGAATTATTTTTTGCATGCGATGACACCTTTTCGAGGTTGTCTGTTTGTTTACAGAATCTAACCACTAATATGGATCAGAGTCAAGCCATCCTTCACTTCTCTCGAAATTGCACACGATTTCAAACAAATCGCTACTTCATTTAACGGTTGTCGATTTCCCGGTGAAAGGTTAGATTATGCAAATTAGCTAACGGCAGCGCAATCGTTGAAGCTGTTCAAAAATAAAGCGTTACCGAATGATTTTTTAACAACGAAATTGAAAGAAAAAGGGACAGGAAAGTCACGCTAAATGTCCAACTTGGTGTTATTAATTACATCTTTTTTTTCTGCGCTGGCGGCCGTTGGCGGTACGCGCCGGATTGCCATTCATTTTAAAATCGGCGCATTGCCGAGCGCCCGGAAAATCCACACCGATTTCAAGCCGTTGCTCGGCGGGTTGGGCATTTTTGTCGGCATCGTTATCGGATTTTTCACTGCGATTGCGCTGGATATTTTGCCGGCGGAAATCTGGCAGGAACACCGCTTTTTCTGGGCGGGATTGCTGGCGATTCTGATCACCGGATTCATCGACGATTTGCGCGGACTGAACGCCTGGCAAAAATTTTCGGGTGAATTTCTGGCTGCCGGATTGCTGGTCGCGGACGGTTGTTTTATTCAGGCATTTTACAGTCCCGGCGAAACGCTGCTGGAATTGGGCTGGCTAGGCATCCCTTTTTCGATTGCGTGGATTGTTTTTTTGATGAACGCGGTGAACCTGCTGGACGGGCTGGACGGGCTTTCCAGCGGCATCAGCCTGATTATCGCGAGCGGATTTTTACTGCTGGCAATCGCCATCGGCAACGTTTTTTTGATCGTGCTGGCCATTTCGCTGATCGGCGGCATCCTCGGATTTTTGCGCTTCAACTATCATCCCGCATCCATTTTTATGGGCGATGTCGGCAGTTTGATGCTCGGCTATCTGCTCGCGGCGTTTTCCATCGAAGGGTTGAAAATTGCCAATAGCCATCAGGTGTATTTTCTGGCGTCGCTGGTGATGTTGGGCATGCCCGTTACCGACACGCTGATCTCATTTTTCCGGCGGATGGGGCGCGGCGATCACCCGTTCAAACCGGATCGCGAACACATCCACCATCGCTTGCTCAACCTCGGTCTCTCCCACCTCGACTCCGTTTGGATGATGTATTATTTCACGCTGCTGTATGTGGCGCTGGGCGTGCTGATGGTCATTTATCGCGAAATCGCCGGTATCCCGTTGTTTATTCTGGCTTTAGCGTTTTCGATTTATTGGGCGTGGCGACTCGGCTATGTGGAAACCCGGAAATACATCACCTTCGATGAAATCGACGAATCGCTGTTGGCTGTGCGCCGTCCGCCGATTCACGTGGATAAAATCTGGCACCAGATCGCCATTTTTTTCGGCGATATCATCAGCATCAACCTGGCGATGTATCTCACCTGGTGGTTCCGGTTTCAGTCCGGTGTGGTCAATCCGCTCACGCTGCGCTCGATACAGGATTACCTCGTCGCGCCGGTGTGGCTGGTGTTCACGGCAATCTGGGTAATCCTGTTCTGGCTGAACGGATTGTATCAAATGTCGTGGGATGTGTCACGTTTCAGCAAGGCGATGCGGGTTACCAAAGTGGTCACATTCGGCGTGCTCATGCTATTGTTTTTATTGAATTTCGATATCCTGTTTGCCGAAAGCTCAACCGATATTTTCAATACGATGCAGCTATCTACCCTGGCGGTATATTGGGCTTCGCTGATCGGTTTTGTGAACCTCATGCGATTGTTGATTATCAACATCGAAAAGCGGCTGCACATTTTTGAATATACCTTTAAAAACACGCTGGTTTTCGGCACGAATCGCAAAGCCCGCAACGTGATTCGCGATATTCGCGACAATCCGCATTTGCTGAACCACATCGTCGGCGTGGTCGATCGTAAAGCGAAAACCGACACGCTGGAAGGTTTTCCGGTGGTGAAAGAATATCACAATTTGCCGCAACTCATTCACGAACACCGGGTGGAGGAAATCATCGTTGCGCTGCACGATTCCGCAAAAGAGGATTTGCTGAACATCATCGCCATTTGCGACCGGATGCAGATTGTCGTGAAAACGCTGCCGGAGTTGCAAGCGGTGGTTTCCGGGCGATCCGGTGCCATCGACGATGGACCGATTGTCCGGGCGTTCCCGGACAACATGATGCTCTGGCAGTGGCTCATCAAACGGATGATCGACTTTTTGCGGGCATTTTCGCGATTGTGTTTCTGGCGATTCCCGGCGCAATTCTGGCATTTATCGGCTGGCGAAAATTCGGGCGATTCCCGGTCGGGAAAATTCCGATTGTCGGGAAACAGGGGCGATTGTTCAACATGCTGCTGTTTCACATCGATGCTGATGATATGTTGACCGACGGTTATCGCGGCGGCGGCGAGAAACAGCTAAGTGCATACGGGGAATGGCTTTACCGCACCCAGATTTACAAACTGCCAATGCTGCTGAACCTGCTGCGCGGCAACGTGAGCCTCGTCGGACCGCGACCGGAACCGCTCTGCTGGTATCGCGAATTTTCCGGCAAATTGCGGCTGTTGCACCGCCGGTTGATGGTTCGCCCGGGCATCACCGGGCTGGCGCAGATGAAATACCGCTTCGAATCATCGCAAACAGACATGCGCGAACGCCTGAAATATGATATTTTTTACAGCGAAAATATTTCGCTCAACCTCGATTTGCGCATTCTGTTGCGCAGTTTATTAATTTTGCTGGGCAAATTAATCGGGTAATTCATACTCGCGATATTAACTGATGCCGGCGTTTTTGCCACAGAGCCACGGAGGAGCAAATAGATTATTAGAGTCAAGCGGCTTTATAATGATGATGGAATGTTATTAAATATTCGAATCACAAATTGAATTTTAAAACTGTGAAAAATATCAGGAGACCCCTGCATTCGCAGGGGTGACAATCTAAAATTAGGGGTGTCATTCCTGCGAATGCAGGAATCTCCCAACAAATTCAACCAATTTCAAAAACCGCTAACAGCCAAAAACAATGACCCAACCACCAAAAATCTCCGTCGTCATCGTCAATTATAATGTGAAGGAATATCTGGAGCAGGCGCTGATCTCGCTGCAACGGGCGCTCTCCGGCATTTCCAACGAGATTTTTGTGGTGGATAACGCTTCAATTGACGGCAGCGTGGCGCACATCCGCCAGCGCTTTCCGGGGGTGAACATCATCGAAAGCAGCGAAAATCTGGGATTCGGTAAAGCCAACAATCTGGCGTTGGCGCAGGTTCGCGGCGAGTTTGTGGTGCTCATCAATCCCGATACGGTCGTGCAGGAAGACACCTTCACCGCGCTGCTCGATTTTTTCGAAAAGCAGCCGGACGCGGGCGCGGCAACCTGCAAAATCATCAACCCGGACGGCTCGTTTTCCATCGATTGCCGGCACAATATTCCCACGCCGATCGACGCATTCTGGAAGGTGATCGGCTTCAGCAAGTTGTTCCCGAAAAGCAAAATTTTCGCCCGCTACCACCTCACCTATCTCGACACCGAGCAAACCTATCCGGTACCCGCGATTTCCGGCTCTTTTATGATGATCAAAAAATCGGTGCTGGATGAGATCGGGCATTTCGATGAGCGCTTTTTTATGTATTGCGAAGACATCGATTTGTGTCACCGTATCGGGCAGAGCGGGCAAAAAATCTGGTATGTGCCCACTTCGCAAATCATTCATTACAAAGGCGAAAGCACCAAAAAAAACAACATCGATTATGTGGTCACATTCAACAAAGCGCTCTACCAGTTTTTTGAGAAACATTACGCAAATCGCACATTATCGCCGTTTAGATGGCTGATCATCGCCGGAATAATGGCGCGGGGACTAGTTGTGTATCTGCGCAATTTTTTGCGCGAGCACTTTCCGTTGGTGCTGGATACGGTCATTTTGAACATCGTTGTGCTGCTCTCGTTCATCGTGCGGATGGAGCTGAAACACGGCTTTCAGTGGGCTGCGGTTTGGGAGCAATATTGGGTGATCCACCTGATTTCCACGGTGTTTTTTTGGGGCAGCGTGTATTATCTGGAGGTGCATCCGCACCACCGGTTTTCTATTCAGGGCATCATCAAAGCGAATGTGATTACGTTTACGTTGCTGGCGTCGCTCACGTTTTTTTTCAAACAATTCGGCTATTCGCGGATGGTGGTGCTCATCGCCGCGATGTTCTCACCGCTGTTCATGATTTTGTGGCGGTTTATTCTGAAACGCTTTTATCGCGGCGATACGGCGGCGTGGGGCAAGGATTTGTTCAGTCGCCCGACCATCATCGTTGGCAGCGGCGATGAGGTGCGCAAGCTCTATCAAAAAATTCGCGAGCTGCGCGATTTGAGCTACGATCTGCTCGGCGTGGTGACGGAAAATGCGCCTGAAAACGGCGTTTCCACAGAACAGGTGCCGGTGCTCGGCAAAATGGCCAATTTGCGGGAAATCGTGAAATTCCATCGCGTTCGGCAGATCATTTTCGCATCGGAAAAGCTGAGTTACGAACAGATTTTGCGCACAATGAGCGAGCTGGAAATGCCCGCCATCGAATACAAAATTGCCCCATCCAATCAGGAAGTGGTGATCGGCAAATCGTCCATCGAACGGCTGGATGACTATCCGCTGCTGGATATCGATTATGGCATCGGAAAGCCGTTCAATCGCGCAGTGAAGCGCATGTTCGATGTGTTTCTCGCGTGGATATTGTTGCTGTTCACTGCGGCAATCGCGCTGCCGGGAATTTTTTTCCGGCGAAAAAAACTCACCCGCCATACCCTTCGCCATTCAAAAACGAATCGGATAAGCTATTGGAAAATCAGCAGTTCCGCAGACAATTCATTGGCGAATCGCTGGCTAAAATGGTGGGCGGTGTTTCGCGGCGAGCTCACGTTTGTCGGTGCGCCCATCGAACCGCTTCCCGGTGAAAATCCGAAATCGCGGAAAAGCTTCGGCTATCAACCCGGACTCACCGGATTGGTGCAAATTAATCGTCACAAAATTCTCGCACCGGACGATGTGGAAAAATATCATTTATTTTATATGAAAAACCAGTCGCTGCTGCTCGATCTGGAAATTATCGTAAAGGCGTTGCTGGGTAAATAATTCGCGCCGGATGGCTTCAACTCACAAAAATTGCACAAGAAAATTCATCTTGATTTTTCCACAGGATGCAGATATATTATTCGGCTGTGTGTGTTCAAACAACCATTGTGGAGACATGAATTATGAAGGGTGCACGTATTTTCGGAATCGTCGTTTTTGGATGGCTGTTATTGTTTGCGTGTAGTAAACAAAAATTGAGCGAAACGGACTATTTCGGTAAAGCAAACGAGTATATGGAACAGCAAAACTGGACGGAAGCTGAAGCCAGTTTTTTGAGCTTGCTGAAAGAATATCCGGATGGCATGTTTACCGCACGTTCGCTGTTTATGGTTGGCTATCTGAACGCCAATCACCTGAAAGATCTGGAAAAAGCAAAAACCTATTATAACGATTTTATTCAGAAATTTCCGGAAAATGAACTGGTAACTGCAGCAAAATATGAGCTGGAACATCTCGGAAAAAACCCGGATGAACTGCCGTTTCTGAACGACAGCGAATCGTCCGGCACTGCAGCCGAAACGAATAGTTCCCAGGCTCAAAAAACATCAAATTAGCATTGTTTTTTATCAATTTATAAAAGGGGTGTGGCAGGTAAACTTCACCCCTTTTTGCATTCTGTCGAATCCGGTAATCTGATATCAATTCCGTTTCATACTCACAGCGCACTGATGGGTTGGTTGAGTAAATTGTTTTGCGGTTCAACAATGAAAAAAATCTCTGTTCGATTTTCAACGATATATTTTTTTGCGCTTTTGAGTTGCCAATCGTGGGGATTAACCGGATTGCAGGCGCAAACCCCGGATAGCACGGCAAATCCGGTGACGATCGTCCTGAAAACCTACCTCGAAAAAAATGAAATTCCTCAAAATCAGATGTTTAATTTTAACATCGAATTATCGTGGGTTGGCGATATCAGCCGCTATCAAATTGTGCAAATCCCCCAACCGCGACTCGATAATCTGATGCTCGAAGGCAGCGGCTCCGCCAATCGGCAGGACCAGCTTTCGGACGGGCAATTGCGCTCCACAAAAACCATCATGTTCGAGTTAAAACCGGTTTCGGTCGGCGACGGCTTTATCGAAAGTATGGAAGTTCGCTATCGCGATTCGCAAACCGGCGAAACAGACGTGCTCCATTCCCAACGCATTTTTGTGAAAATTACCGAACCGCTGCCGGACATCACCGGCGGGCTAAAGGGTGTTATCTATATTGTGCTGCTAATTATTTTTGGTGCAACGGTCGGCTATTTCCTGTTCATTTTTTTGCAAAAACGGAAATCGCGGCAATCGGAAAACAATGAAAATTTCACACGGGAAGCTCAATATTTACAACGAATTACCCAGGAAGTTGACCCCAAAGGCAAAAATCTCCGCGAGATGTTTTTGCGGTTGGGTTCCATTTTCCGGGAATATCTCTCCGGCACAATGGATGTTTCCGGTGCAGCCAACGCAAAGGATTGGTTGAACCTTTTGCAACAAAATGGTGTAGATACAAATGAATTAAAAAAGTTGGAACCGTTTTTCACTAAAATCGATATGATTAAATTTGGCGGGGATGACATCGATCCGCTGACATTTGCAAATTTATGTGAGACAGTCGAAGAATTTTTAAAATATCGCCAAACGCAACAGGCTAAAACAGTAAAATGAGGGAAACGATGCAATTGGACATTCAGGCAATTAACGAAAAAATCCATCAGGAAAGTGCATTCGTCGATAAAGTTACCGCAGAAGTCGGCAAAGTGATTGTCGGGCAAAAATATATGGTGGAGCGACTGCTGATCGGCTTGCTGAGCAACGGTCACGTGCTGCTGGAAGGTGTGCCGGGACTGGCAAAAACGCTGACTGTCAACACGCTGGCGCGGATCATCGATTGCAAATTCCAGCGCATCCAGTTTACGCCGGATCTGCTGCCGGCAGACTTGCTCGGCACGTTGATTTACAACCAGCGTAACGGCGAATTTATCACCCATAAAGGTCCCATTTTTTCCAATCTTATTTTGGCAGACGAAATCAACCGTTCCCCCGCAAAAGTGCAAAGCGCGCTATTGGAAGCGATGCAGGAACGACAGGTGACGATTGGTGACAAAACTTATCCGCTGGAAAATCCGTTTTTGGTGCTCGCCACCCAAAACCCGATCGAACAGGAAGGCACCTATCCCCTGCCGGAAGCGCAGGTGGATCGTTTTATGCTGAAGCTGAAAGTCGGTTATCCTTCCCGTGACGAGGAGCTGGAAATCATCCGCCGGATGAGCGACGGCGCTCCGCCCGAACCCACAGCACAGGTGAGCCCGAAAGATATTCTCCGTGCCCGCAAAGTGGTGGACGAAGTGTATATCGATGAAAAAATTGAGCGCTATATTATTGATATCGTTTTCGCAACTCGTGAGCCGGAAGCCTACGGCGCGAAAGATCTGAAGCCGCTGATTGCCTTCGGCGCATCGCCGCGCGCATCAATCAACCTGAAACGCGCTGCCAAAGCCCACGCATTTTTGCGCCGTCGCGGATACGTTACGCCAGAGGATGTGAAAGCGATCGGGCTGGATGTGCTGCGCCATCGCGTGATTGTCACGTTTGAAGCGGAAGCCGAAGAAGTGACATCGGAAGATGTGGTGCGCAAAGTGCTCAATCAGGTGGAAGTGCCCTAACGGGAAGGAAAAAGGATAAAGGGAAAAGGATAAAGTAGGGAACGGTCGCGACCGTTCCGGAAAAATATCGAAACACATAAATCAATGGAAACAAAAGAGTTACTAAAAAAAGTCCGGCAGATTGAGCTGAGCATTCGCGGCGTGGTGAACGAGGTGTTCGCCGGTGAATATCACTCGGTGTTCAAAGGTCGCGGGATGGAATTTGCGGAAGTGCGCGAATATCTGGCCGGCGACGACGTCCGCAATATCGACTGGAACGTATCCGCCCGGATGAATCACCCTTTCGTGAAAGTGTTCGACGAGGAACGCGAACTCACTGTGATGGTGCTGTTCGATGTGAGTGCGTCCGGCGCTTTCGGCACGCGCGGTCAGCAAAAATCGGAAATCGCAACGGAAATTTCCGCGCTGCTGGCAGCATCCGCCATCAAAAATAATGACAAAGTCGGGCTGATTATTTTTAGTGATAAAATCGAAAAATTTGTGCCGCCGCGAAAAGGTCGCCAGCACGTGCTGCGCGTCATTCGCGAACTGCTGTTTTACGAAGATCCGGACAACATTCCCCGCACGCCGAAAACGGACATCGCCGTTGCGCTGCAATACATGAACCAGATTTTGAAACGCCGCGCAACCGTGTTTTTGATCAGCGATTTTGTGGCGGAAGATTACGAAAAAGATTTGCAAATCGCCAATAAACGGCACGATCTGGTGGCGTTGCATATCATCGATCCGCTGGAGGAGCAACTTCCCGGCGTTGGCCTGGTTGAAATGCAGGATCTGGAAACCGGCGAATTTATGCTCGTCGATACCGGTGCCGAATCGCTCCGCAAACAATACGCCGATACCGCCCAAAAAGAGAAATCCCGGCTGGCGCGTTTTTTCAAAACCAACGGTATCGATTACATCGATATTTACACCCATCAATCGTATGTGAAACCGTTGACCAAATTTTTCCGCATGCGCGCACGCCGGATCCGGTGATCGTAGCGTAGCATCTATGATAAGCGGTTTGAAAACAAAATGATCAACAATTATTGGATCGCGAGATTCTCAGAAAAATATGCGTTCAAAGCAGGAGCTTTGAACGAGGCCGTGAAAATGAACAATAGATATCTCACATATTTTCAACTATTTATCGCAGCGATTGCGATGCTGTTTTCCGCCGCAATTTTCGCGCAATCATCGCTGATTGAAGTGAAGGCGAGCGTGGATAAAACCGTGCTCACCGTTGGCGATCCGATCAAATATTCGCTGGAAATTAATCGCCGCGAGGGCGTTGAACTGCGCGATCCCGCCAAAGGTAGCAACATTGGCGCGTTCGAAGTTCGCGAATTTCAGCCGTTGCCGGAACGTCGCGAGGGCAACCGGATCATCCAGAAATTTGAATACACGCTGGCGGTTTACGACACCGGCACATATATCATCCCCTCCTACCCTGTCGCGTTTTTGCCGCCGGATTCGCTGTCGGATGGCGATTACCAAATTATCGATGCAGACCCGATCACCATCACCGTGAAAAGCGTTATCGAAGCGGAGAATGCGGAATTGGAGGACATTCGTCCGCCGTTCGGATTGCCCGGAAACCGTTGGTGGATATGGGCAATTGTGGCTGCGCTGCTGATTGGTTTGGCGGTGTGGTATTTCTTCTTCCGCAAAAAAACCGATCGCCCGAAAGCGCTGTTCAAAAAAGAGGTGATTCGCCCGGCACACGAAATTGCGTTGGAAGAACTGGATCATCTGCTGCAATCCGATTTGCTGAAAACCGGCAAACACAAAGCATTTTATTCCATTTTGTCGGATATTTTGCGGCGATATGTGGAGGGTCGATTTTACATTCGCGCGTTGGAGGAAACCACCGGCGAGCTGGTCGAATCGCTGGAACAAAGCCAGATCGAATCGCAACAGGCAACGCATGCGATTGATGCGCTGCACATGTGCGATCTGGTGAAGTTTGCCAAATTTATTCCCGGCAGCGACGACACGGACAAAACCGTGGCGCTGGTGCGGAAATTTATCGAGGAAACACGGCTGGAATTTGCTGCTGTTGAGAAAATGCAGCGTATCGAGCCGGCTGAAACGGAATCAAAAACGGTCAATTCATAAATTATGTTTCGATTTGCAAATCCCGAATACCTTTTTTTGCTGCTCCTGCTCCCGTTGATCGCCATTTATTATTGGCGAAAACGGATGAACGGGCAGGTCAATTTTTCGAGTTTGCGGCATATCAAAAAGCTGCCGAAAACGATTCGCCAAATTTTAGGTAACTATTTGTATTGGCTGCAGTTAATCGGTCTCGGATTGCTGATTGTCGCGTTCGCCAGACCGCAGTCCGGCGCAAAGCAGGAAGAAGTGATCACCGAAGGTATCGACATCATGCTGGTGGTGGATGTGAGCACATCGATGCTGGCGGAAGATTTCAAACCAAAAAACCGGCTCGGCGCCGCGAAAATGGTTGCCGAAGAATTTATCGGCGGACGCATCAACGACCCGATCGGGTTGGTGATTTTCGCCCGCGAAGCGTTCAGCCAGTGCCCGCTGACGCTCGATTACGGCGTGCTCACCGATATTCTCGAAAAAGTGGAAGTCGCCTCGGAAGCGTGGGACGGCACCGCGATGGGCAACGGGCTGGCAACCGCCGTTGCACGGTTGCAGGAAAGTCGCGCCAAAAGCAAAGTGGTCATCATGCTCACCGATGGCGAAAATAACGCCGGCGAAGTGGACCCGATCACCGCCGCGCAGGTCGCGCAAACGTTTGGCGTGCGCGTTTACACGATTGGCGCGGGCACTCGCGGCACCGCGATGTATCCGTTCAGCCATCCGCTGTTCGGCAAACAATACAAACCGATTCCGGTGGAAATCGATGAAGATTTGCTCACCCGCATCGCCGAAACTACCGGCGGACAATATTTCCGCGCCACGGACACCCAAAAATTGCGCGATATTTACAAACAAATCGATGAATTGGAAAAAACCAAAATCGAGGTGAAAGAATATACGAAATACACAGAGTTGTTCGTTAATTACGCGTTGGCTGGATTGATTTTGCTGCTCATTGAGTTGATTTTGCGACACACGTATTTACGGCGGTTGCCGTAAATTATTGAATATTTTAGATTGAATATTGAATATTTTGGGGAATTATCACATACATACTGAAGTATCGAATGCATGAATGCGGAACAACTCAAAGCCCGGACGAAGAACTTTGCGCATCGTTGTGTGAAATTGGCGCTTTCGCTGCCAAAAACCGGTCTGGGGAAACATTTAGGAAACCAGCTCATTCGATCATCGACATCCGTTGCTGCTAACTATCGGGCAGCGTGCGTTGCGCAATCAAAAGCTGCATTTGTCGCCAAATTAAGTATTGCATTGGAGGAAGCAGATGAATCCGTTTTTTGGGTTGAATTTATTCGGGATGAACATTTGTTCGATGATCATCGGTTGTTGGATTTATTGACAGAGGGAAAAGAAATCTGCTCGATTCTGGCAAGTTCCAGAAAATCTTCTACAAAACCTAAAGCCTTATAAATATTAAATATACAATTAAAAATATTAAATAGAAAAACCATGTTACGATTCGCGAATCCTGAATTTTTTCATTTATTTTGGCTGGTGCCGGTGCTGATGGCGTTCCTGTTTTGGGCAGCGCGTCACCGGAAACGGCTGTTGCAGCGCCTCGGTGATGACCATTTGATCGCCCAACTGACCCGCAGCATCAGTCCGCGCAAACGTGTTTGGAAAGCTGTGCTGTTTTTGCTCGGTTATTCCGTGCTGGTTTTGGCGCTCACCAATCCGCAAATCGGGACAAAATTGCAGGAAGTGAAACGTGAGGGATTAGACGTTTTTATCGCGCTGGATGTGTCCAAAAGCATGCTCGCGGAAGATGTTGCACCCAATCGATTTGATCGCGCAAAACAGGAAATATCGAACTTTATCGACGAATTGCGCGGCGATCGCGTCGGACTAATCCTGTTTTCCAGCCTGGCATTTGTGCAATGCCCGCTGACGCTGGATTACGGCGCGGCAAAGCTGTTTCTCGATGAAAGCAACGTTGGCAGCATTCCGCAGCCGGGCACATCGATATCTGAAGCGATCCGCACGGCGATGACATCTTTTGTATCGCAGGAGCAAAAATATAAAGTGCTGATCGTCATCACCGACGGTGAGGATCATGAGGACGATCCGGTGGAAGTCGCGCAGGAAGCCGCCGAAAGCGGTGTGCTGATTTACACCGTTGGCGTTGGCTCGCCGGCCGGTGCACCGATTCCCGAATACAACCAGCGCGGACAAATGACCGGATACAAAAAAGATAATCGCGGACAAACCATCACCACCAAACTGGATGTGCTTACGCTGGAAAAAATTGCGGATGCCGCCAACGGCAAATTTGTGAGCATGGGCGCTGCCGGCGGCGGACTCGCGCAGGTTTACGAAGAAATGATGGGCATGGAAAAAAAAGAGCTTTCCGCCCGTGAATTCACCCAATTTGAAGACCGTTTCCAGATTTTTTTGTTGATCGCGCTGATCATTTTTGCGCTGGAAATGTTTATCAGCGAACGCCGGAGCCACCAACGATTGATGGCAATTGCCCGCAAACAGGCTGTGGAAAACCGGTTTTGATATTGAGCGAACTAACTATTTTTCAATGGTTTAAATAATGAGAAAAGTAATATTCACAATATTCATGCTGCTGTCACCGGTTGGCATATTCGCCCAGCAGGTGGATGCCGCAAAAATGGAAAGCGGGCTAAAAGCATATTCGGAAGGCAGTTACGAAATCGCGGCACAAAATTTTGAGAGTGCCCTCGCCGGCGCGCCGGACGACCCGCAGGCAAATTTTAACTACGGTGCCGCGCTCTATAAAAAAGGGGATTTCAAAAATGCGATTCCTGTTTTCGAAAAAGCACTGACATCGCCGGATGATCAGCTTCGCCAGAACGCTTTTTACAATCTGGGCAACGCCCGATTCGAAAATGAGGAATACGAACAAGCCATCGAATCTTACAAAAAAGCGTTGCAACTGAACCCGGAAGATGTTCAGGCCAAACACAATCTGGAACTGGCACAACGCAAATTGAAAGAAAAGGAAGATCAGGAAAAGCAGGATCAAAATCAGCAAAATGACAACATCGAGCCATCGGAATTTGCCAAACAATTGAAAGCGCGGGCGGAAATTCTGGTGTCGCAGCGGCTCTATCGCGAGGCTTTCGACCTGATGCAAAAGGGCTTGCGTTCGGATGAAACTGTGGCGGCATTTCAATCGTTTATCAATCGATTGAAAGAAGTTGCAGAAATAAACAATATTGGGGATTAAATAAATGAAGTGGTTTTTAGCATTCATCATTGCGGTTTCGCTGCCGGTTTTTGGACAAACGGCCAACGATTATTTTCACGGCAGCGCGCAATCGTATATCGACAGCAAACTAGATGACGCGATTGCCAAAGTGCAGCGCGGACTGGAAATAGAGCCGGACAATCCCAAACTTCAGGCGTTGCTCACCAAATTAAAAGAGCAGAAAGAACAGCAACAACAGCAGCAACAGCAGCAACAAAATCAGCAAAACCAGCAGGATCAAAACCAGGATCAGCAGAACCAGCAAAATCAGGATCAGCAACAGAAAGAAAAGCAGGAACAGCAGCAGAATCAGGAAGATCAGCAACAGCAGGACGAAGAAAAAGAGCAGGAGCAGCAGCAAAAACCGGAAGATATGAAAGATCAGCAAAACCCGGAGGATCAACAGCAGCAACAGCCGCTGCAGCCCAACCAGATTTCCAAAGAGGACGCCGAACGGATTTTGCAGGCGCTGCGTGCCAAAGAAAAAGAAAACCAGAAGCTGAAAAAAATTCCCATGATCGGTAAAAAGAAAGTAGAGAAAGATTGGTAATCTGCGGAATTCCTGACTAAGTTTAACATTGAAAAATTAACAATCGGTGTTGGTTAAATTGAGAATTTACAAATACTTTTCCGTTCTGACATTTTTGCTTTTCGCGATATCTACGGGCTTTGCACAGGAAATTAACCTGAATGCCAGCGTCAGCCAAAATACCGTTGGCTTGAGCGATGCGTTCCAGTTTAAGCTGGAAGTCAGCGGCGCGAACCGCTCGCTGCCGGAAGTTGAATTACCACCGTTGAACGATTTCCGGGTGATCAGCGGTCCCAACCAATCTTCGCAATTTAACATGATCAACGGGCGCGTGAATGTCAGCAAAACCTATTCCGTAACGTTGCTCGCCAAAAAAACCGGCAAATTTACCATCCCTTCCGTTTCCGTAAAACACAAAGGCAACACCTATCGGTCAGAGCCGATTGTGATTACCGTTGTGCAGGAAACACCACAGGCACAATCGCAAAACCAGAGTGAATCAGGCGAAAGCCAGGATATATTTATTCGCGCAATCCCATCAAAAACAAAAGTTTATGTAAACGATCAAATCAACGTTAGTTACAAAGTGTATTTCCGGGTGCCGATCCGGAATCCCGATTTTATCAAGCTGCCGGAAACCGTGGGCTTTTGGGTAGAAGAATACGAGATTGCCCAAAACATTCCGGTTACGCAGGAAGTTATCAACGGACAGCAATACAGCGTTGCAGAAGTGAAAAAGCTGGCGCTGTTCCCGACCAAATCCGGTGACTTGAACATTACACCGCTGCAACTGTCGGTGGATGTGGTGGAGCGCCGGCGGCGACGCGATCCATTTTCGGTATTTGATGATTTTTTTGACGATCCGCTGGGCAGAACCACGCGCAAAATTTTGAGCAGTCGCGAAATCAAACTGGATGTCCAGCAACTGCCCACCAACGGAAAACCGGAGAATTTCAGCGGGCTGGTTGGCAATTTCAACATGACGGTGGACATCGACAAAACGACCGTAAAAGCAAATGAGGCAATCACTTACAAAATCAAATTGAGTGGTTCCGGCAATTTAAAAACACTGCAAGATTTGCAAATCAAATTCCCGGAATCGTTCGAAGTGTTCAATCCCAAAATCAGCGATAATGTCAACCGGCGCGGCGATCGCCTCTTTTTCTCGCGCGATATGGAATACGTAATTATCCCCCGTTCGCCCGGCGAATACACGCTTGATCCTCTGGAAATCTCCTTTTTTGACCCGACAACCAAACAATATCGCACCTTGCGTTCCCGCGAATATCTGATTGATGTGCAGGAAGGCGATTTGGCCGCCGGAATGAACAGCGGCAATTTCACCAAATCGGAAGTGCGGCTGCTCGGTCGGGATATTCATTTTATCAAAGAAAAAATGTCCGATCTCGTATCGGTTGATGCAGCGCCATACACTTCCGGCTGGTTTTTGAGCGCGTTGTTTTTGCCGCTGCTCGCGTTGGGAATGGCGTTTGGCTATCGCCAGCATCAGGAAAAAATGAGCACAAATGTGGAATATGCCCGCAAACGCCAGGCATCCAAACAGGCGGAAAAACGCCTCAGAACTGCCAAAACGTTGATGAATCAACAAAAATTTGAAGCCTTTTACGGTGAAGTATCCCGGGCATTGTTGGGATTTGTGGCGGATAAAACCAATCACTCCGCAGCCGGTTTGATGCGCGACAACGTGGCTTCGCTGCTGCACGAAAGCAACGTTGACGAATCACTGATCGATGACTATCTGAAATGCCTCGACGAAGCCGATTTCCGGCGATTCGCCCCGGGACAGGCGACACCGGATGCCGCACAGGAATTTTACGATACGGCAGCAGATTTGTTGAGCAATCTGTTAAAATATTTCCGAAAATAATCTGAATAAATCATGTATTTACAAAAGCTTACGATGGCACAATTGAACCGAATCCCTAACATTTTGATTTTTGCCGGATGGCTATTGTCGTCCGCCCTTTTCGCGCAAAGCGGTGCCGAATTTTATTTTGAGCAGGGTAATTCCGCCTATCGCCAAAATGATTTTGAATTGGCGGTTGAGTGGTATCAGAAAATATTGGATACGGGTTACGAAAGCAGCGAAATTCATTACAATTTGGGCAATTGCTATTACAAAATGGATGATATCGGAAATGCCGTTCTCCATTTTGAGAAAGCCCGCAAATTGAATCCGGATGACCCGGAACTGCAATTCAACCTCGAATTGGTTAACCTTAAAGTGCGCGACCGGATTGTAATGCCGGAATCGTTTGTGCTCCTGCGGTGGTGGGAATCCACAAAAGGGATGTTTTCTTTAGCCGGCTGGACGAGCATTACGGCAGCATTTTATATCATATCGATGCTTTTTGGAATTGCTTATCTATTTGTAAATGATGGGTTTATCCGCAGGATATTTCGAATGGTAATCATCAGCGCGGCGGTGCTCACCTTTTGCGCAGGCGCTTTGCTGGCAGTCAATATTATGGATGAATCGCAAAAAGAAGCCATCGTGCTGACCTCAACCGTCAACGTCCTCAGCGCGCCGGAAGAGAACAGCACAAACGTATTTTTACTGCACGAAGGCGCCAAAGTCACCATGGCGGAAACCCGTGGCGAATGGGTAAAAATCGCGTTGCCCGATGGCAAAAGCGGTTGGTTAAAACAGCAGTATTTGGGTGTTATTTAGGAAGTAGTAGAGATAATTCATGAATTGTCTCTACTATTTTTTGAAATGTTTATACAGCATATTCAAAAAATGAAAGAAAATCACCAGCACAAAACAGAATATCACACCGTCAAAAAAACCCTCAAACCAGGTTCCCCCGGTATACCACAAATAGCTGATGCCTTCTTCAAATGAACCACCTGCAAAAAACCCATACATCTGATACGATGACGGATCGATCGGGCGAACAAAAAAGAATGCGCAAATAACTACAATCAAAAAGTAGGTCAGCAATTTGAAAAATCCGGGCATTTTCAGACCGGGCCAGGTCAGCGCCAGTAAAAACAGGAGTATCAGAAAATAAAACTGATCGACGATATGAATTATTTGCTCGGTTGCCATCTAACGGCTTTCTGATTCACTTAAACTTGTTTTACAAACGTGTTATGTTTTTCTTTGCTAAATATATTATTTTTCATGAAATTATGCAAAGATAATTGACAGATTATCTGCATGGGAACTGAACGATAATAAGCCAAATTTTTCCATTACCCGTTTTAAAATTTGCAGTTCCGCCACATTTTTCAGACATTTACCAATAGCAGTAATAATCCACTTGTTTATTCTATCGGGCTAAATTTTTTCCCGATTTCATTTTTTGAAATTTCCACAGAAAGTATCGTAATGGCGCGACATACGAAAATATTCCTGGGGTTGTTAATTGGTGCTGTTGCCGGCGTTTTGTGTAATAATTTCCTGCCGGGAACCCCGTTTTTGTTTGCGGTTCAAAAATATCTCAGCGATCCGCTGGGGAAAATATTTCTAAACATGCTGATTATGATGGTGGTGCCGCTGGTTTTTGCCAGCCTGGCATTGGGCGTCACGCAAATGGGCGATCTGAAGCAACTCGGCAGAATCGGCATGCGCACCTTTTCATATTTTTTACTGGTGACAACCCTTGCGGTGATGATTGGTTTGGTGCTGGTCAATACAATTCGCCCCGGCGATTATTTGTCGGAAGACATTAAAGCAGAAATGATGACCACTTACAGCGAACAGGCTGCAGAGTTGAAAAGCGCTGCCGGAAAAAATGAATTCGGCATTCAGACGTTAGTGAATTTTGTGCCGCGAAATCCAATTGCAGCTATCGCACGACCAAATCCGGATATGCTGGCGCTGATTTTCGTAACGATGATGGTTGGCATCGCGCTCACATTGATTGATAAAGAACGCGCGCAACCGGTTATCCGGCTGTTGGAAGGTATCAACGATATCACTGTAAAAATTATCGATATCGCCATGAAACTGGCGCCGTATGGCGTAGCCGCGCTGATTTTCAGCGTTACATCGCGGTTTGGGTTTGACCTGTTGATTGCCCTGAGCATGTATGTGGTCACGGTTTTGCTCGGATTAACCTTGCACCAGTTTGGTGCTTTTGCCGTGTTAATTCGTGTTTTTGTGAAATACAATCCGGTGCAGTTTTTCAAAAAAATTCGCACGGTGATGCTCACCGCAATTTCCACCAGTTCCAGCAACGCAACGCTGCCGACAACCATTCTGGTTTCGCAAAAAAACCTTGGAATTCCCTCAAAAATTACCGGATTTGTGCTGCCGCTGGGCGCAACGATGAACATGAACGGCACCGCCATTTTTGAAGGCGTGACAGTGCTGTTTCTGGCGCAGGTGTTCGGGGTGGATTTGTCGCTGGGCATGCAAACGATTGTGGTGATCATGAGTTTGTTAATTTCCGTCGGGTCTGCCGGTGTGCCGTCCGGCTCTATTCCTCTTTTGGTGATGGTTTTGGGGATGGTTAACGTTCCGGCGGAGGGCATCGCCATCATTTTGGGTGTCGATCGCATTCTGGATATGTGCCGCACGGTAGTGAATGTTACCGGGGATATCACCTGCGCCGCATATGTCGCGCGAAAAGAGGGTGCCGAGCTCACGTAAACCGCATATATTTTATGCAGAAGGGGTTCACAAATCATGAAATCAATATATTTATTGCTGTTGGGCAGCTTTTTTCTGATGTCCTGTAATTCTGAAAAACCGGATAATTCACCGGAAGACGTTTGGGTTGACGGTCAAACTATTCATTCAAAAAAACTGCCGCCAATCAACATCCGGGTTGCGAATGCATTCAAATATATCGGGAAATTCGCATTCGAAATCGATACTTTGGCGACTGGTGAGCGATTTGTATTTGTAGATGCTGATCAAAAAAATATTCGCCGACTGATTATTTTTCAATTCGAACAATTCCTGCCGACAACTGATGAAATTTATCGATACAGTTTTGATAATGCGTTGGTATTGGGAAATCATAAATTTAAACAAAACACATTTGCATATTCGAACGCCGCCGCGTTGCGCAACAGTCCAAACCGTGAAGGCGCATTAACCGCAACATTTCTCACCGAAAAAGGCTTTTCTGTGGAAGATGAATTTATGCTTTCGCGATATGTAACATTGGGAAATGCGGATCGTAAATCGGAGTTGATCATTTTTTATATCGAAAACGCATCTGCGAGCGGACATTCCATTAGTGAATTTTACGATGGCGACGATGAGACAGAGATTTGGCAAACGATTTCAGCGGGCTTAAATCAGCGGGCATTGGCGAGCTTTACGGTCAGCGAATAATCCGGAAGATTATCCAAAAAAATTTCAAACTGGAATAAAGAGATGAAAACACCTAACGAGATTCGCAATTCAGAGCGTGCACCGGCGCCGGTGGGATTATATCCGCACGCCCGGCGGGTAGGTAATTTGCTGTTTTTATCCGGAGTGGGTCCGCGCAGCAAAAATTCAGCGACAATTCCCGGCGTAACGCTCGACAGCAACGGCAATATTGTTGATTACGATATTGAGGCACAGTGCCATTCCGTATTTCAAAATGTGCGTTTTATTGTTGAGGACGCCGGTGCGAAATGGGAAAATGTTGTGGATGTAACCGTTTTTCTCACCAACATGAAAGCGGATTTTGCAGCTTACAACCGGATTTATGCGGAATATTTCCGCGACAACCAACCCTGCCGCACCACCGTTGAAGTGAACGCACTGCCCACGCCCATTGCCATTGAACTGAAAGTTATCGCCGTTATCGATAATTGATCTGATTATCAGTTGTATGTTTTTTAAGGATAAAAGTTAAAGGATAAAGGATAAAAT
Source organism: Calditrichia bacterium (assembly GCA_020634975.1). Lineage (NCBI taxonomy): Bacteria > Pseudomonadati > Calditrichota > Calditrichia > Calditrichia bacterium. The sequence goes on from JACKAQ010000003.1 coordinate 167,041, forward strand.
AACCACAATACTGGTCGGTTGCATTTTTGAAGCATTTTTAAACCCCTCGCTTGCACCTCGGAACCGCTCAATTGCATCTTTTTACTGCACGGTTGCATTTTTGAACCTCCCGTTTGCACCTCAGAACCGCTCAATTGCACCTTTTTACCGCACGGTTGCATTTCCGATATGCAAGATTGCACCTCTGAGCCTCTCGTTTGCATCTTTGAATTACACGTTTGCGTACTTTAGTGGCTGCGCTGCATTCCCGAACGCATTTTCGTTGCATCATCCGGGCACGGTAATTATATTATTTCGCTGCCTAAACTTAGGTTTAATGAATGCTAATTTCTTTACAAGTTAAAGAAATTTTGATATTATCGGGGCAATCAGAGATTTTAGCAATTTTACTTTATCCTTAGCCCCGACTTTTACGCATGCCGCAAAGCGATAAATTGATGACATATTTTTCAGATATTTAACTATCAATCTTCACCCGGAGGAATTCGTGTATCCATCGCATAAATCAATATTGCGTTACATAACACTGTTTGTTGTATTGGCGGCAGTCGGCATCTGGTTGTTCAAAGAATCAGAACAAGCTGCGGCGCCGGTCGCTTTTTCCGAGAAAGGCGAGCCGGGACCGGACATGCGCCCGTCGGAATGGGAATGGCTGCGACGGACATCGCCATACGGCAATGCGGATGCTGAAGCATTTCAGAAAGAATTCCAACGTGCACGGCAAATGCGCGCCACTGCCAAACCGATGGCTGTTCAGGCGGTGGAATTTGCCGGACCGTCCAATATTGGCGGGCGGATAGTGGATATCGAATTTAATCCGCAGGATCCGACGATCGTTTACGCAGCGGCAGCTACCGGTGGTGTTTTCAAATCTACCGATACGGGCAACACCTGGTTTCCGATATTCGACGATGTGGCTATCTTGACCATTGGTGATATTTGCGTTGATCCTGCAAACCCGGATATCATTTACGTCGGCACCGGCGAAGCCAACGGCGGACACAACAATATGCCCGGCGGCGGACTTTATAAATCGACAGATGCTGGCGCAACCTGGCAATTGATGGGATTGGAAAATACCGTTTCCATCGGGCGGGTTCGGGTGAATCCGCTTAACACGCAGGAAGTGTTTGTCGCGGCGCAAGGCTCATATTTTGCCCCGAATCCGGATCGCGGATTGTATCACAGCACAGACGGCGGCGCAACCTGGGATAATATTTTCTTTATCAGCGATTCCACCGGCGCAACAGACCTGATCATCGATCCCGCAAATCCCCAACGGATGATTGTGGCAATGTGGGAACGCGTTCGTTACCCGGAATTTGGCACACATCTCTACGGCGAAACCAGCGGTCTGTATCGCACCACCGATGGCGGCGCCAATTGGACGGAATTATCCGGCGGCTTGCCAAACCCGGACGCAACCAATGTGGGGCGGATCGGTTTGGATATTTACGCTGCCAATCCTGATATCGCTTACGCCATTTACACCAACGGCAGTAATATTTCCGGTTTGTTCAAAACCACAAATTTTGGTGACAGTTGGACAAATGTGGACCCGGATGACGAGCTTTCGAACGGAACGGGCGGATTCAGTTGGTATTTCGGACAGGTCCGGGTGCATCCGACCAACCCGGATATCGTGTACGTGCTGGACGTCGCGTTTATGCGCTCCGTCAATGGCGGAGCAAATTGGCCGATCATTTACGGTTACGGCGGACCGAATATTTTGCATGTCGATCATCATGCGTTGGCGTTTCATCCCACCAATCCGGATTATATTTTGAATGGCAACGATGGCGGCATCAATATTTCCACCGATGGCGGCGTCAATTTCACCAAAGTGGCGGATCTTCCCGTCAACCAATTTTACGAAATCGGGCTGGATCGCAACAATCCCGAACGCCTTTACGGCGGCACGCAGGATAACGGCACGCTGCGTACTCTCACCGGTGCCACAGATGACTGGACGCGCATTTTTGGTGGCGACGGATTTTATGTGATCGTCGATCATTCCAACCCGAACATCATTTATGCGGAATCGCAAAATGGGAATCTCGGGAAATCCACCAATGGCGGCGCATCGTTTTTTGGTGCGACTTCCGGCATTTCCGGCAGAACCAACTGGTCAACACCAGTGGTGATGGATCCCGTAAACAGCAGTATTTTGTATTATGGATCAGATCGCGTGTGGAAAACTACCAACGGCGCATCGAGCTGGACAGCCGTCAGTCCAGTGCTGCACAACGCCACTCCCGGTTCGCGACTCGGCACGGTAACGACCATCGGCGTATCGCCGGCACTCACGAGCGTTGTTTGGGCCGGAACGGATGACGGAAAAGTGTGGGTTACTGCCGATGGCGGTAGCAACTGGACGAACACTTCCACCGGATTGCCCAATCGCTGGGTAACCCGGGTAATCGCGCATCCGGTGGACGAAGCAACCGCTTACGCCACATTCAACGGGCTGCGCTGGAAGGAAGCGGAAGCCAAAGTAATGCGAACAACCAATCTTGGCGCCAGTTGGGAAGATATTACCGCAAACCTGCCGGAGGCGCCGGTAAATGCATTTGCAGTGTTCACCGATGACAATTTCCGCACTTATCTGTTTGCCGGTTCGGATTTGGGCGCTTATTACAGCGTGGACGACGGGTTGAGTTGGGAATACATCAGCAGCGATTTCCCGATGGTTACGGTGTACGATATGAAAGTACATGAAACCGCGGATTATCTGGCGATCGGCACGCACGCACGTTCGATGTATAAAATGGATCTCGCCCAAATACTCGTCGGCATCGACGATCCGGCGACAGACACCGCACCACAGGATTTCGCGCTGTTGCAAAATTACCCGAATCCCTTTAACCCGACCACAACAATTCCGGTAAAACTGGCGACATCTGCGGATATCCGGTTGACTATTTTTGACAATCTCGGTCGAACCGTGCGCAATCTGGTTGACGGTAATGTGTCTGCCGGATCGCATGATTTTGAGTGGAACGGACGCAACAATCGCGGTGAAGCGGTTGCCAGTGGTACCTATTTTTACCGGCTGGATATCAACGGTCAGCAATCGCGGTCGCAAATGAATAAAATGATGCTATCCCGTTAAATTTTGGCAACTTACAATCGCGGCAAAATTCCAGTTTGCCGCGATTTTTTTATGAATCATTAAAACCGCTTGACATTTTTGTGAATCCGAATTAAATATGTAAATACGAAACTGGACGATTTTGCCAATCAACTCAAACAGAGGAGATTGCCCCTTGGCTAACTTTCAGGCATTCAATTTTCGGAAATGGATAGACGAACACCGCCACCTGCTCAAACCGCCGGTCGGCAACAAACTGGTGTTCGAGGAAACAGACGATTTTATCGTGATGGTCGTTGGCGGACCCAACGCCCGGAAAGATTTTCACTATAACGAAGGCGAAGAATTTTTTTATCAGGTTGAAGGCGACATCACTTTAAAAGTGATGGACGGGGATAAGCCGGTGGATATTCCCATCCGCGAAGGTGATATTTATCTGCTGCCGCCAAAAGTGCCGCATTCGCCGCAACGCCCGGCAAATACCGTCGGATTGGTCATCGAGCGAAAACGTTACAGCGGCGAAAAAGACGGTTTCATGTGGTTCTGTGAAAGCTGTGGCAACAAACTTTACGATGAATATTTCAAGCTGGAAAACATCGTTACCCAACTCCCGCCGATTATGGAGCGATTTTACAAAAATGACCAGCACCGCACCTGCGATAAATGCGGCGCCGTCATGCAACCGCCCCAAAAGAAATCATAAATGTTGTTATAAGGTCCGGAATGAACCGTTGCAAACGCAGCGGTTCGTTCTATTTTGGCTTAAGCTGCGTTTTTTGAGGTTTCCCTTTTTTTAATCACTATCCAAATATCAAAAAATTGTATTCGTTAATGGTGCTAAAATCATCACCGTTTACCGATACTTTGATATATTTGCGTTAGTGACGCATATTTTTCACAACAGTTGCAACTGACTTCGGGGAAACAGATGTATGTTAAAAATTGATATTCACACCCATTTCATCCCTAAAAATTTACCCGATTTGGAGATGAAATATGGCTATGGCGGATTTGTTCGGCTGGAACATCACCGCCCGTGTTGCGCAAAAATGATTGTCAACGGCGACAGTTTCCGCGAAATAAAACACAATTGTTGGGACCCGGTCGTTCGTATTCAAGAGTGCGATGCCAGCGGCGTTAACGTGCAGGTGCTCTCCCCTATCCCGATTCTATTTAGTTATTGGGCACGTCCACATGATGCGTTGGATCTATCGAGAATTGTAAACGATGAAATAGCACAAGTTTGTAGCAATCACCCCAAACGGTTTGTCGGATTGGGCACTGTGCCATTGCAAGCACCGGAGCTGGCAATTCGCGAACTGGAGCGCTGCGTTACCGAATTGGGACTGGTCGGTGTCGAAATTGGCACACATGTGAACAACTGGAATTTTTACGATGAACACCTGTTTCCGTTTTTCGAAGCCGCGGAAAAACTTGGTGCGGCAATTTTTGTGCACCCGTGGGATATGATGGCTAAAGAACGCATGCCCAAATACTGGCTACCTTGGTTGGTGGGTATGCCTGCGGAATCTTCGCTGGCGATTTGTTCGATGATTTTTGGCGGCATTTTTGAGCGACTGCCAAAATTGCGGGTTGCATTTGCCCATGGCGGCGGTGCGTTTCCCGCCACTATCGGGCGGATCGAACATGCCCACACCATGCGCCCGGATTTGTGCGCGGTGGATAATCCGGTTAATCCCCGGGATTACATCGGGCGGTTTTACGTCGATTCGATTGTTCACGATCGGCGCTATTTTCAATATTTGCTGGATTTATTTACGCCAAGCTGCATCGCGATGGGCAGCGATTACCCCTTTCCGTTGGGCGAATTGCAACCCGGAAAAATGATCGAAACCCACAACAATTTGAGCGAAGCAGATCGCCAACGCCTTCTCAGCGGAACGGCATTGGAATGGCTGAATTTAAAAGCAACATGTTTTCAGTGATTTTTCGAATTTCAAAAATAACAAAACCATTAACCCATCGATCCGTTGCTTTTTTGAATCGAAATAGATGAGGCATCGCCCTCACCCACTTTTATATGATGAACAAACAATTCCCTATCGATATATCGATCCCGTTGGATTTTAACAATGAACAACCCAATCATTTCAATGTGGCAAAAGCGAAAGCTTCGCCCATTGCTGCGGTAAATTTTATCGGCGATACGCGGAGAGGCGGCAGTTGCAACGTTCAGCAAATCTCGCTGATTCCGCATTGCAACGGAACGCACACAGAGTGCATCGGGCATATTACAGATGAACGGGTGTTCATCAACGAGGTGCTCCGCGATGTTGTTTTTCCGGCTACACTGGTTACAATTCCACCGGTTTTGGCTGCGGAATCGGGCGACAACTATCTGCCCCAATTATCAGCAGACGATCGGATTATTCAAAAATCCCAACTGGAAAAAGCCCTGTGGAATGTAAAAGCAGATAACCTCACCGGGTTGATCATTCGAACGCAACCGAATGAATCTTCAAAAAAAACAATGGATTACGTTGAGCAACCGGCACCGTTTTTCTCGATGGAAGCGATGCAATTCATCACGAATTTGCCAATCAAACATTTGCTGGTAGATATGCCATCGCTGGATAAATTGTATGACGAAGGGTTGCTGAGCACCCACCACATTTGGTGGAATGTGCCGTTGGGAACGCATAAATTGACGGAAAAATCACGGCGGGAACGCACAGTTACAGAGATGATTTTTGTGCCGGATGAAATACCGGACGGCAGCTATTCTGTTGCCATCCAGATCCCTAACTGGTGCAGCGACGCAGCACCGAGCCGTGTTTTTTTACTACCGGCAACATAAAAAAGAGGCGCTTTGCCAGCGCCTCAAATCGATTTTAAAACAATGTGTAAATAAATGGCGCGATTGCGGAACCTTGTGTCAACACAATCAACGTGCCGAGCAGCACCAAAAATGCCACAATCGGCAGCAGCCACCACTTTTTGCGCACTTTTAAAAATTCCCAAAACTCTGCGATAATTGACAATTTGCTCATTTTAATTCCTTAACGTTGGTGCATTTAAAATCATTTTCTCTTCATTCTTTTTCGCTGAAAATTATTAATGCTGATAGCTTGGTCATTCCTGCGAAGTCAGGGATCTCCGGTTGGTTATCAGACCGCTACTTAAATTCGATTCACGCGTTATCCTTATTAAAACTGTTGCTCAAAAGATTTCGAGTCAATCGATTGTTTGTCGCGATATTTCCAATAGCTTTGCGATTTTCCCGGCTGCCATTGCACATCCAGAAATTGTTTTCCGGTCAACTTTGCGATCCAGCCGATCGGCGTCATCACCAGAAAAAACAGCAGCGAGAGCAGCACCCGCGTCATCACAAATCCCATAATTACGGCGAGCGTCATCCATGCGCGTTGCAACGGTTTCAACGCGGTTGGGAAAATCAGACCGAATACAATCAAAAAACCGCCGAAACCCAATAAAATCGGTGCAAACTCGCTGTTTTTCCAAAGCAAATAACCACCGATAGCGGCGGCAACAACACCCACAACCAGCCCGAACTTGCGCAAATCTTTGCGGGTACCGGGAATATTTTTTAGTTCATCTTTTAACATAATTTCAAAAATAAAGGGTTAAGGATTTTGGAAAAAATTAATCCAGTTCAAATTCTTTTTGCCAGTCGGAATCGTTTTCGAGCGGTTGTTGACCGGATTTGTCGATCAGGTAATTGCCCAGCATCAGGTAATCCATATTAGTTCGCATAAAACAGCGATACGCATCTTCCGGTGTGCAAACAATCGGCTCGCCGCGCACGTTGAACGACGTGTTAATGATCACCGGACAGCCGTATTTTTCCTCAAATTTTTTGATGGTGCGATAATACAACGCATTGGTTTCCGGGTGAACGGTCTGGATGCGCGCGGAATAATCCACATGAGTAATCGCCGGAATTTCCGACCGGACGATATTGAGTTTACTGATCCCGAACAGCTCCGATTCATCAGTGGACATCGGTTTCTGGCGCGACTTTTTGACATCCGCAACCAACAGCATGTACGGGCTGGAACGGTCAATTTCGAAATATTCACTGACGCGATCCGCCGCAACCGACGGCGCAAACGGGCGGAAACTTTCCCGGAATTTGATCTTCAAATTCATGGTTTCCTGCATTTTCGGGGAGCGCGCATCGCCGATAATGGAGCGTCCGCCGAGCGCGCGGGGACCAAATTCCATCCGCCCCTGAAACCAGCCGATCACCTTTTCCTGCCCGATCAAGTCGGCAATTTTTTCAGGAATTTCATCATCCGTAAGCTCAGTATATTCAACATTTTGTGATTTCAGAAAGCCGCTGATGCTGCCGTTTTGGAACGAAGGACCGAGGTAGCTGCCGCGCATCGCATCGCCCGGTGTTGCAGTTCGCGGCTTGCCGGAATACTGATACCATGAAACCAACGCAGCGCCGAGCGCACCGCCGGCATCTCCGGCTGCGGGCTGAATCCAGATGTCGTCAAAATAGCCAGCGCGGAGCAATTTGCCGTTGGCAACGCAGTTGAGCGCAACCCCGCCGGCCAGCACCAGTTTTTTCTGCCCGGTTTCCTGCCGGATGTGGTTGCCCATTTTTAGCACCACTTCTTCGACAACATCCTGCACGGAGCGCGCCAAATCCATTTCACGCTGGGTGAGTTTGCTTTCCGGTTTGCGCGGTTCGCCGCCAAATAACCGGTGAAATTTGTCGTTGGTCATCGTTAAACCGGCGCAGTAATTGAAATACGCCATGTTCATCTGAAATGAACCGTCAGGATGAATATCGATGAGTTCGCGTTTGATCAGATTGACATATTTCGGTTCGCCATACGGCGCGAGTCCCATCACTTTGTATTCGCCGGAGTTGACCCGAAATCCCGTATAATACGTAAATGCAGAATATAACAACCCGAGCGAATGCGGAAAATTGATATCCGCGATAATTTCCAACTGATTATTTTTGCCCACGCCGTAGCTGGTTGTCGCCCATTCGCCGACGCCGTCCATCGTTAAAAATGCGGCTTCCTGATACGGCGACGGATAAAATGCAGACGCCGCGTGGGAAATATGGTGCTCCGGAAACAGAATTTTCCCGTTAAAATCGAGCAATTCCTGAATTTGCACTTTCATCCACAATTTTTGTTTGATCCACAACGGCATCGCCATGATGAACGATGTTAATCCGGCGGGCGCATATTGGAGATAGGTTTCGAGCAGCCGCTCGAATTTGAGGAAAGGCTTGTCGTAAAACGCAACGATATCCAGCGATTTGCCATCAATCCCCGCTTCTGAAAGGCAATAATTGATGGCGTTTTCCGGGAAATTGTGATCGTGCTTTTTGCGCGTAAAGCGTTCTTCCTGCGCCGCAGCGATGATTTCGCCATCGCGAACCAGGCAGGCTGCGCTATCATGATAAAATGCGGAAATTCCCAGAATGTTCATAATTGTTTTTTAACGAGTTACATTCGATGTTATTTAACGTTGCCAGTTTTATTTATGGCAAATATAATCACATTTTCAAACCGTTCAAAAGCCATTGCAGTAATTAACGGTTCGAGTTCCTGCCTGCGCAGAAATGACCACTAATTGACAGTAGCCATAACATTTCTATCGACTGAATGGGCGATGTGCATTAGCAAACTTCACTCGTCAGTTTACTTCATCAGCACCATTTTTCCGGTGCGGTTGATTGTCGCGGATTGCAGCTGATAAAAATAGACGCCGGACGGCAAATCACCCGCATCGAAATTGACGGAATGATATCCGGGCTCGCTCATCCCTTCAAAAAGTGTGGTTATTTCGCTGCCGCTCACATCAAAAATTTTGATGGTGATATTATCCGCTTTTGCCAGTTCAAAATCGATGGTTGTGGTCGGGTTAAACGGGTTCGGATAATTCTGATACAATCTGACCGATTCCGCGATTGGTTCATCCGTTGCAATACCAACGGTTGACTCGGCTTTCAATTTGTAAACCGTCACGCCGACACCGTATCCGAGCGTATCATTCACGAAGCGAAAACGGTTGAGGCGGTTGCCGAATCCGGCGTTTGTCCAGGTTTCGCCGCCGTCGGTGGTTTTGTAGGTCGGGTGGGTATTGTTCCCGCCGATCCAGCCCACATTTTCATTCACAAAACCGATGCCCTGCACATAATAATATTCGTTGCGAAATAATTTTTCTTCCCAGGTAACACCGCCGTCGGTGGTTTTCAGAAAATAAATGGGCGACAAACTGTTGCGCTGCAGCGACACATAGCCCACTTTTCGCGACGGAAACGAGATTTTCCAGCACCATTCGCCGGTGCGGCTGGTGGTGTGAACTTTTTGCCAGGTTTGCCCGCCGTCAACCGTGGAAAGGATGACACCGCTGGAATTGCCGTGCAGCGAATTGCTCAAACCGACCGTAAAACCGGTGTCCGGTGAAACAAAATAGCAATCGATGAGTCCGGCTGCGAGGCTGTCCATTGCGGTGGAATACCAGGTTTCGCCGCCATCGGTAGATTTCATGATGAACGCCGGACCGCGCACCCTGCCGGATGCGTAAATCACGCTGTCGTTGACTGCGAACATCCCGCAAACGCCGCGCGGTTTTTGCCCGATGATGTTTTCGACCGGTTCAAACGTTTCGCCACCGTTGAGCGTACGATACAAAATAGTGGTGTCCGTGCCGCCGCCATATTCCTCCGTGCCGAGGTTGCCGACAAATCCTTTCATCGAATCGATAAATGTGCAGCTGCGGAAATCAGTTTCCGGCTGAACAAGCTGGTTAACCCACGAATTACCGCCATCTATGGTTTTATAAATTTCACCGCGAATATTTACCACCCAACCGATGCGCTCGTTTACAAACCATGTGTCATCGTGCCGCGATGCGGCGATCGGCGCGTTCGGCAGTTCGCTCCACGAATACTGGATTTGCGAAAAAGCAGATACTGTGCACCATAAAAAGACAATTGCAAAATATTGATGTATCGATCTCATGATTTCCTTTCGAGATTTTTCGAGATTTTTTCCTTTATTACGAATGAAATTTTTCACCATTTTCCAGCATGGCAATCAATTTTTCGATGCGGGTTTTGCGGATTTCCGGGTTTCGTGCGGTTTGCACCCGGAAACAAAATGAATAGCGATTGGTTTTGTTCAAGGTTTCGAAAAAGGCATTGGCTGTGGGATTGGCATCGAGCGCAGCCTGCAATTCTTCCGGAACCGTCATATTTCCGGGCGAATCGTATGCGGCGTCCCAGCGTCCGTCGGATTTGGCAGCATCAACTTCTGCCATTCCGGCCGGTTTCATTTTTCCGGCAGCAATTAGATTTTCTACTTTTTCCCGGTTAATTTTTGACCACAGGCTTCGCGGACGGCGCGGCGTGAATTTTTGGAGAAAAAACTGATCATCAAATTTCTGTTTTTGCCCGTCAATCCAGCCGTAACAAATTGCCACATCCAATGCTTCTGCGTAATTTACAGACGTTACGCCTTTTCCTTTTTTTGCGATTTTCAGCCAAACGCCGTTACTTTCCGGGTGGTTTTTTGCCAGCCATTTATCCCAATCGTTTTGGGTTTCGAACCATACTACGGGTTGTTTCTTTGCATCGCTCATTAAAAAACCTCACCACTTTCACAATTAAGAATCGAAAAATAATATCGTTTCGCTCAAAAAACCTCTCTTAATTCCGCAATTCCCAATATTATTCCTAACTTTCATTAATTTCATTTGGAAAACCAGATGTTTTTGACAAAATAGGATACTTATCAATCGGCTGGAATATATCGAAAATTTTGAAGTACTAATTCCGCAAATGAAATGGCGTTCAACAAGTGAAACTAAATCACTTATTGGAAACCATACCGGATGCCTAAATTTCAGTTTTTTCGGTTGAAATAGAAATTTTGGAAATTTATTACGATCACGTATGGAGCACCCGAACGCGGATTATTTTTTGAATAGGACATCTGCGAAGTTGTTGAAAACCGGATTGCAGCAAGCTGCCGATATTTTTGAGGAGAAAATTCGTGATAAAATTTCCCACGCCATTTTTGAACGTGAACCATCCCGGGTTGCTCCCCGATGGTCAGTGAATTTATTGTTTACAACATGACATCCGCAACTCGACGTCCAATCGGGCGGCTATTGTTTACAACAAAAATTCGTAATTTTCACAAAAATATTGTAAATTTGGTATTGTCTGGGGCGGACATTTTTCGCCCCTTTATTTTTGTGGAACATCAACCGATCGGGAATTTTCATGCGGAAACTGGCTTTTTTATCGATGGACAATATGTACGATTTTGTGAGCGACGACGAGTTGGCGATCGAGCCGCTCCGGCAGTTGGGCTGGGATGTGGAAACGTTGTCGTGGCGACAGCCGCAAAACTGGCAACAGTACGAAATGGTCATCATCCGAACGCCGTGGGATTACCAAAATGATGCCGGAGCATTTTTGAAAACGCTCGAACAAATTGCGGCGTCCGGTGCGCAATTGCACAATAATCTGGAAACCGTGCGCTGGAATATCGCCAAAACGTATTTGCGGGATTTGGAAAATCGCGGCAATCGCATTGTTCCGACAATTTGGAAAAACGGCAATATTGCAAAAGATAGCGCCGTTTCTGCTTTCACTACATTCGATTCGGACGAAATAATCATCAAACCGGTGATAAGCGCGAACGCGGATAATACCTTCCGGTTGCGTCCCGATCAAATTGACGCTGTTTTTCCACAGCTTCAAAACATCTTCAGCCATCGCCCATTTATGATTCAACCGTTTTTAAAAAATGTGATCAGCGAGGGTGAATTTTCGCTGTTCTATTTTGGCGGCGAATACAGCCACACCATTTTGAAAACGCCGAAAACCGGCGATTTCCGGGTGCAGGAGGAACACGGCGGCATCATCACCGCTGTGCAGCCATCGGCAGGGTTGAAAGCGCAGGCAGATGCCGCGATTGGCAGTTTGCCGGAACCGCTCTTGTATGCGCGCATCGATTTTGTGCGCCTCTCCGGCGATCATTTTGCCATAATGGAAATGGAGTTGATCGAACCTGCGCTGTATTTTCGGATGGACGAGCCCAGTGCCGCCCGTTTCGCCAAAACGGTAGCAAGTTGGCTGGATGACCGATCACTCAGATAAACTATTGAAATTACTCAATTAAACCATTGCCGATGTTATGAAAATTTTAAGAACCATTTCGCCAAAAGAGTTTGATTTTGAGGATGTTCATTTTAAAAATGTGGTGTTGAAAAACGCCAGCCTTACATCGCGGAAATTTGACAATTGCCTGTTTGAGCACTGCGAATTTCACGACATCAATTTTTCGGACAGCCGGTTTGCCGAATGCCAATTTCGCCATTGCCTGTTGAGCATTGTCGATTTGAAAAGCTGTAAATTACAGGATGTTTCGTTTGCAGATTGCAAATTGATCGGGCTCGATTTTAGCGGCTGCAACCCTATTTTTCTCGATTTCCGGTTTGAAAATTGCATCATTTCCAGCGCCAATTTTTCCGGGATGACGCTCCCCGATTTGCAATTTGGCGAATCCGTGGTGAAAGAATGCGACTTTATCGACTCCAATCTGGAAAACGCCGCGTTCTGCGGTTGCGATCTCGAAGGCAGCCAGTTCAGCCACACATCGTTGACAAAAGCGGATTTTACATCCGCAAAAAATTATCGTATCGATCCGCGAAACAACAAACTGGCAAAAGCCAAATTTTCGCTGCCGGAAGCAATTGCGCTTTTGGAAATGATGGAAATAACTGTCGAATAATTCAAAATTGGTGCACCATGACAGACGAACTGTTGATTACTGTGATTTGCCGGGAAATGCCCGGACGTCGTTTTGAAGACGAAAATGTCGGAAAACTTACGATTCGCGAACCTGTTATCCTCGGCATTCAGGAAAACCGCACGGCAATTGAGCTGCATCCGGGCGATGCGCCGGAGGTGATTTTTCGACCCGTTTTCCGCATCAAACAGCAACCGGACGGATCGCCAAATTTTCTCGGGCCATTCGCATTCGGCACCCCCAAACAGCGATTTTTTTATCTGAACTGGCTCGTCCAAAAACCGCACGCACACCGGGATCTGTTTCGCCGGGCAAAAATCCATCTTTCGGAAATTGGCTGGCAAACGGTAGAAAAATGCCTTTCCGGTGAACAAAAATTATCCGTGGAACTGCGAATGACCGACGACAAAGGCGCACCGATTTGCGCAACCGTAAAACCGTCGCATGCCACATGGTTTGTAACCGACAATGCCGGCAACAAAAAACGTATTTCATAAACAAAGCAATATTGGGCTATGAGTGATAAATCGATTGGGGAAATCATCGCATCCGCAATGCGCAGCCGTTTCATCGAAACCAACGGCATCCGGCTGGAAGTGCACGAAACCGGCGATCCGAACGGGAAACCAGTTGTGCTGTTGCACGGATTTCCGGAATTTTGGTACGGCTGGCGAAAGCAAATTGATGCGCTGGCAAACAGCGGGTACCGGGTGATAATTCCCGATCAGCGCGGCTACAATCGCAGCGACAAACCGCAGGGCAGGTTCGCGTATCGGCTCGATTATCTGGCTGCGGATATCATCGGGATTCTCGATCAACTCGGCATCGAACGAACCTGTCTCATCGGGCACGATTGGGGCGGTGTGGTGGCGTGGCATCTCGCGATGCATCATCCCGAACGGCTGATCAAACTGGTCAATCTCAACATCCCGCATCCAAAAGTGATGGTAAAAAACCTCAAAAATAATCCCGATCAGCGTCGCCGAAGCTGGTATATTTTTTTCTTTCAGTTGCCAAAAATGCCGGAGTTTGTACTCGGCAAAAATAATTTTGAAAATATGGTCAAAATTCTTGAACGAACGAGCCGCAAAGGGACATTCACCGAACAGGATTTCGAAAAATATCGCGAGGCGTGGGCGCAACCCGGAGCGCTTACGGGGATGATCAACTGGTATCGCTCATCGGTGCGGATGATGTTTGTCAAACGGCAATCGCCGCGAATTTCCGTGCCGACCAAGCTGATTTGGGGCATGCGCGACAAAGCCCTCAGCGATGTGATGGCGCAACCGAGCATCGATTATTGCGATTACGGTGAACTGGCGTTCATCGAAAACGCCAGCCATTGGGTGCAGCACGAAGAACCGGCACAGGTCAACCGGCTGATTCTCGATTTTTTGAACGATTGAGTGCAGCGATTTTTGCATTTTTGAGCCATCTAACCATCAACATTCATTATTGCTTGCGTAAGCGTTGGTTTCCGTTTAATTTTGCCCGGATTTAATGAAAAAACAATCGTATTGGCATATTTGAGGATGAACAAATGAAAAGCAGTCCATTTAAAATTGTATCATTATTAATATCGCTGCTGGCTGTTGGCGGTGTTTCGGCGGGCATTTATTTTTTGGCGGCAGAGCATTTTCAGCAAAACAATTTGACCACCACGCTGTTTGGCATTGCCGGAGCCGGTGCGCTGGTTTTGTGGGGATTGTTGCAACTGGTTGCGCCAAAAGCGACAGCAGAACAACCCGCACCAACCAAACCGCAACCGAAAAAGCCCGAACCGAAACCGGAACCGCAAATTCCGCCGCATGCAGCAGCCGTGCAGTTGCTCTCCATTTTGCAGCGGCAGGGTCGATTGATCGACTTTTTGCAGGAAGATTTGACCCCGTTCGATGACGCGCAAATTGGTGCGGCAGTGCGTAACATTCACGAAGGTTGCCAAAAAGCGCTGAAAGAATATTTTGTGATCGAACCGATTTTGAAAGGCAGTGAGGGCGAAAGCATCACCGTTCCGGCGGGATTTAACACCAGCGAAATCCGGCTGGTTGGCAACGTAACGGGCGAGCCGCCGTTCAATGGCGCATTGATGCATCGCGGCTGGCGGGTGAAACGCGTGAACCTGCCCCAAATCATGAAAGCTGATGAAAAAGATATGATTTTGGCTGCTGCGGAAGTTGAAATTTAAACGGATTTTGCGGTATTGTTTTTACCGGGAGGTGTATCGATGAGTGACGCTAAATACATAATTGGCATAGATTTAGGCACAACACATTGCGTGTTGGCTTATACCCAAAAAGATCAGCCGGAAAGCGGATCGCCGGAAATCCGGCTGTTGCAAATTCCCCAAATTGTCAGCCCAAACGAGTTGAAAACACAGGCGTTGCTGCCGTCATTTTTGCTGCTTCCCGGACCGCATGATGTGCCGGAAGGCAGCCTTTCGCTGCCGTGGGATGACACCATGACTTACGCCGTAGGCGAATTCGCCCGGAAACGCGGTGCAGAAATTCCCAATCGGCTGGTTTCGTCCGCAAAAAGCTGGTTGTGCCACGCGGGTGTGGATCGCACCCAGCCCATTTTGCCGTGGGATGCGCCGGAGGATACCCAACGGGTTTCGCCGGTGGAAGCGACCACCCGCTATCTTTCGCACATCCGCTATGCCTGGAATAACGAATTTGCCCGCGACGATGCAGCGCTGCGGCTGGAAAATCAGGAAGTGTATCTCACTGTACCCGCATCTTTTGATGCGGTTGCCCGCGAACTGACCGCGCAAGCTGCCCAAACCGCGGGATTGCAAAACCTGACCTTGCTGGAAGAACCGCAAGCGGCATTTTACGCCTGGCTGGAAGCACAAAAAAACGATTGGCGAAAACAGATCAGCGTCGGGGAAACCGTGCTGGTTTGCGATGTCGGCGGCGGCACAACCGATTTCAGCCTCATCCGCGTTACTGAAGATGACGGCGATTTGCAGCTAAACCGGATCGCAGTCGGCAATCACATTTTGCTCGGCGGCGACAATATGGACCTCACCCTCGCATACGCTATCCAGGCCAAACTCGCGCAAAAAGGCACCAAACTGGATCAATGGCAGTTCCGCAGTTTGTGGTTTTCCTGCCGATCGGCAAAGGAAAAATTGCTGAACGATCCCACCCGCGACAGCGAGCCGATTGCGCTGCTCGGGCGCGGTTCATCGCTCATCGGCGGAACGATTCGCACCGAACTCACCCGCGAAGAATTGCAAACCGTTTTGTTGCAGGGATTTTTCCCCATCGGCGAAAAACATGATTTTCCTCAGGTTCAAACGCGCGTCGGCATGCGGGAAATGGGATTGCCGTATGCGCAAGATGTCGCCGTAACCCGTCATTTAGCCGAATTTTTGCATCATGAAATTTCCGAAAGCGGCAGTGATGAAGTAGCATTTCCATCTGCAATTTTATTCAACGGTGGCGTGATGAAAGCCCCGGAGATGCGCCAAAATGTACTTTCCGCGCTGGAAAAATGGAGCGATCAGCCCATTCGCGAGCTGCCATCGATGGATCTGGATCTGGCGGTTGCATACGGCGCAGCGTATTACGGATTGGCGCGTCAGGGCAAAGGCATCCGCATTCGTGCGGGCATCAACCGGACGTATTATATTGGTGTCGAAAGCAGCATGCCGGCGGTTCCCGGCATCCCGACACCCATGAAAGCGTTGTGCGTTGTGCCTTTTGGCATGGAAGAAGGCAGCGAAGCGGAAATCCGCAATAAAGAATTCGGGCTGGTTGTGGGCGAGCCGGCTGTATTTCATTTGCTGGCTGCAACGCACAATAAAAACGATGCCGCCGGTGAAATTGTCGAAGACTGGAGCGGCGATATTCAGGAAGTCGCAACGCTGGAAGTCAGTTTACCGGCTTCATCCGACGCCGGCGGCGGCACCGTTATCCCCGTTTGGCTGGAAAGCAAGGTTACCGAAGTGGGCACGCTGGAATTGTGGTGCGTATCCCGCGATGATGATCGCCGGTGGAAACTGGAATTTGACGTTCGGGCATAAAACCGTGCAGGTTTCAAAACCGGCATGGTTTTATATGGTTTTAATTCAGAAAACCTGATGTAAATCATCTTTTTCACTGACAATCCTCATTTTTTTCCCCAACCATAAAAAGTAGTTTTTACCACAAAATGGAAGAGGACCGTTCCGGTCTATTGCCTATGATGTAAAAACTGGTGTCTGGACACACAATTTGCCCGGCACCATAACAGCAATCTATATGAGGGATTTTCAATGGCAACTTTATCCGGCTCAAGCGACGCTTTATCCGAACAGCTCGCCACCAAAAAACCCGTTCAAATTAAGGAACACATTGTTGAGATAGTCAGCGATGCCGGCGAAGGAGCCCAAACCGTTGGGCAAGCGTTTGGCACTATCTCCGCACGAACGGGAAATGGTGTCTGGACTGTCGAAATCATACCTGCAGAAATTGAACCGCCCCCACGAACGGCTGCCGGTGCTTCCGGTATTCGGATTCGAATCGGTTCGTTTTACGTAACCAACGCCGGTGATGAGGCAGATTTGGTTATCGCTTTTAACGAGCAGGCATTGTGGGGCCGGATCATCGCCGGAAACCTGAAAAAAAACTGCACGATTTTGTTGGATGATAAATGGAAAAATCACCCCAACACAATGATCGCCAAACAATATGATGAAACCTGTGCACGAATCCGGGAAGAAGGTTATACCATCACCGAAATTCCGTTGGAAAAGGAAACGATGAGGGTAACCGACAACCCGCAGCGCGGTAAAAACATGTTCGTTTTGGGGATACTCACCAGCATTTATTCCCGCGATATGGAAATGGCATCGGACCAACTCCATTTTGTTTTCCGCAAAAAAAGCGAAAAAGTGCTGCTCAAAAATATTGAGCTTCTGGAAGCCGGTTACAAATGGGCAGAAGAAACACTGAGCATGAAATTTGTCATTCCGGGAACGGGCATGACAGAACCGCAAATCGTCGTAAACGGCAATATTGCAACGGGTATGGGCATTATGGCATCCGGGATGGACGTGTGCGCGATGTATCCGATTACGCCTGCGACATCCGCATCGCACTATTTGAGCGAAGTGTTCGAAAATATGGGCGGTGTTGTGCATCAGGCAGAGGATGAAATTGCAGCCTGTGCATTTGCCATCGGCGCATCGTATGCCGGAAAATGCGCAGTGACAATCACATCCGGACCGGGTGTGGCACTGAAAACCGAATTGATCGGACTGGCAATTATGGCGGAAATTCCGCTGGTGCTGGTGGATGTGCAACGCGGCGGACCGAGCACCGGATTACCCACAAAAGTGGAACAGGGCGATCTGCTCGCTGCAATCTTCGGTGCACCCGGTGATGCGCCAAAAATTGTGCTGGCACCATCGACCATCGAAGATTGCTTTTACAGCATCATCACCGCACGAAAAATTGCCGAAACGTTCCGGACGGTGGTTATGGTGCTCACCGATGCCAACCTTGCAACCGGACAGCAGCCGTTTACCCGCCCGAAATTTAACAAAGAATGGCTGGCACCCGCGATCGATCAATCGCCGCTGCCGCCGGACAGCAAGCCGTATGACTGGCATCCCAAAACCGGGCTTTCCCGGCGAATCTTGCCCGGGCAACCGAACGGCATGTTCACCGTAACCGGATTGGCACACACCCGCGGCGGCAAAGTTGCCTACGGTCCGGGCGTCAATCAGGAAGGGTGCGACCATCGCAGCCTGAAAATGGCGGCATTCCAGAAAACCCTGCGCACTCCGGAAGTTTTTGGCGAACCGGAAGGCGACCTCTTGATTGTGGGTTGGGGAAGCACTCGCGGTTCAATTGAGGAAGCTGTCAGCCGTGCACAATCAGCCGGTCTGAAAGTGTCATCGCTGCACCTCAAATTCCTGAATCCGATGGCATCGGGCATCAAAGATATTCTCAAAAAATTCAAAAAAGTGATGACGGTTGAGATCAACTTTTCGGATGATATCCGTAACGAGCTGATCGACGAAGACAACCGCAGATACGCAAACCTGCAATTCCTGCTACGCTCCCGCTACCTTGTGGATGTTGACACGTTTTCCAACGTTCACGGTCAGCCGATGAAGCCACACGACATCGAAGAACGCATCCGGCTGGAAATTGCGGAACTCAACGAAACATCGCCTGTGTGATCTCAAAGCGCATTTTCGTTGATAGAATTCATGAGAATAAAAATTATTTAAATTGAGGAAAAACAAATGTTTGGTGTAAGCGTAGATAATCTGATAGATATCGACCAAAAGTATTACTCACTGGAAGATTACCAGGGTAATGTGCCGCGCTGGTGTCCCGGTTGCGGCGATAACGCCATTCTCGCATCCGTTCAAAAACTTTGCCGGGATGAACAACTGCCGCCGGAAAAAACCGTTTTTGTTTCCGGTATCGGTTGCTCCAGCCGTTTTCCGCATTACATGAAAACGTATGGTTTTCACGGATTGCACGGTCGGGCATTGCCGATTGCACAGGGTGTTAAAATCCGGCGTCCGGATCTCAAAGTGTTCGTAAATATGGGCGACGGCGATTGCTGCAGTATCGGCACCGCGCACTGGATTCACGCCCTCCGTTACAATATGAATATTGTGGCAATGATGCACGACAACGGCATTTACGGGCTGACCAAAAAGCAGGCATCGCCGACATCGCCATTGGGGCTGAAAAGCAACACCACCCCAAAAGGCACATTTCTGGAACCGCTGAACCCGACAGTTACCACACTTGGCGTGCAAAATGTGTCGTTTGTTGCACAAGCTGTTGAGTGGATTCCGGAGTTGCTGTATTCCATTATTAAAGAAGCATACAATCATCACGGATTTTCATTTATCCGGATTATGCAACGCTGCCCGCACTACACAAACCTGATGTTCGATCCGCTGATGCGCGACCCGAACAACCTCATCTTTTTGAATCACAAAGATGGCATTCAATCCAGCGATGCGCTCAAAAAAGTGTATAAAAACCAGATTGAGCACGATCCGTCCGATATGGCCCGGGCACGCGAACTGGCCGATCAGGGCGAAAAACTGGCTGTCGGCATCCTGTATCGCGATGAAAATATTGCCGCTTACGATGAACTCCGCAAACCGTCACGGGTGTTTACCGCTGAATTGAAACAAGCTGCACTGGAGCAGGAATTTGACAAATTCGGCATCGATCCCCCAAAAACTGCAAAGGAGAATTCGGGTGAAAACGGCAGATAAACCAGCGAATGTTCCTTCGCCGAAATCGTCATTGGACGATAACACAGCATTGCTGGAAGAATTAAAAGCATTTGAAATTTCCGCTGGGCAAACAGCCGAAGAACCGGCTGCAGCCGGCGAAAATGTGGATACAAACCTTCGCGAAGCAGCGTACGATAACAGCGAAGCATTTGCAAAAGCAGTTCCGTTCAAAAACGCCGTAGCCTTTTACGCAACCGGCAAACTACCGGCAGTTGCCGGGGAATGGCAATTGCCGCAACAGCTGACGCCCGCTTTGCTTTTCGCAGTTCGCGATTTGAGCCAGATTCGCCACGACTATCCGCTGTGCCTGCTGAATGACTCGGCAAAGCAAGTGGCAAAACCACTCCGCGACATTTTTGACGCACTGTTGGCAGCACAAGCTGTTCAAGGTGATGACGCAGAACGCCTGAAACGTGAACTGTTCCGGGTTGAAGCGGAGATCAAAAAAGCGGTTGTCACGAACAACGAAATCAATCTTGCAACTGCATTTGATACCGCACTGCAGATTGTTCAAAAAGACAATCACAAACCGAAAACAAATTCAGATGTTATTGCAAAACATCTCAAAGCGATCAGCCAGGCATTGCCCGCAAATGCCCGGTTACTGCCATTTTCTGCAGAATCGCAGCAGCAGCTATTGCAAGAAACAGCCAAAAGATTTTGGCAAAAGCAATCGCGTGCGATGGCAGATGAAGCGGAATCGCTTTGCGGAACGCTGCAGGATATTCTGGCAGCAGACCAACACGCCGGCAACGATACTCAAAATGAGGAACGGTTGCAGGCATCGCTCGGGAAAACCGGCGAAGAAGAATTGGATTTTGGTACGCTTTCGGCAATGATCAATGACAGCCGCGTCCGTGAAACTTTGCCGGAAGCGCGCCGATTACGCATCCAACAGGCTGTTGAAACGCTGATTTCTGCCTCGACATCATTTTTTGATCCGGCAGTAACACCAGCCGTGGCATATTCCTGCGACGAAGCTTTGGCGAAAGCCAACGCTAATTTTGACAACTGGGTGGATTTTTGTAAACAATTGCATATTGCCCGGCTGGAGGCTGCCAACCAATTTAACGATGAAAAACATCCGGCGCTTTTCGCAACATTCGGTGCGGCATTTTTGTCGCAATCAGAAATGGAGCTGGTTCCGCCGGTATTGCTGCACCTTTCCGCCGGCACAATTTCCGACGCAGACAAATTGAAATTGCCGGAAATTCTCGCCGGTGATCATGCAATTAAAGTGCTGTTTATCGTTGAAAATACACAACTTGCAAATGCACCATTTTCACCGGATTATGCAACGCTCGCCACCGCAAAAATGGCTGTGCAACTCAATAGCGCGTTTGTTTTTCAGTCGCCTGCGGCGAATGTGGCAGCAGTGTTAAACGGGTTCGAAAGTGGCACAAAATATCCCGGAATCGCACTGTTTTCAATTTTTGCACCGACGGAAACTGCGGAGCAATTACCGGCATATTTGCGCAGCGCAGCAGCAGCGGAAGCCCGTATTTTCCCGGTTTTCCGGTTTAATCCGGCACTGGGCGACAGTTGGCGGGAGAAATTCGAGCTGACGAAAACGCCGCAAAACGAAAACCGCTGGGCTGTTTCGGCTATCAGTTATCGCGATGCGAGCGACAAAAGCCAGAGTACCGAATTGCCATTTACCGCAACCGATTTCATGCTGATGGATTCGCAAAATGGCGCTCAATTATTACCGGTTCCGCCGGGTGTCTGGGCGGAAAATTTGCTGCCGCTCGATGAATTTTTGTCCGGAAAATCCAAAGACAAATTGCCGTATTTGCAAATGGTCGATGAAAACAGCCAATTGTGGCGGGTAATTCCGCCCGCAAAACTGGTGGAAATCGCCCGGAATTTTGCGAACAACTGGCGACTGTTGCAGGAATTTGGCGGTATCGAAAATTCACATGCAAAGCATCTTCTGGCGCAGGAAAAAGCAGCTGTTCGTGCAGAATTTGAGCAGCAAATTGCGGATTTGAAAGCAGCCCACGAAACAGAAATTTCTAAAAACACGGATGAATTGAGCCGCGATATCATTTCGCGAATTGCCGCAGGAATGCTCAGCGAGGGCATGGGCAATGCGATTCCTGCAATGCCGGTCCAAAAGCCGGCAGCAGCGCCGAAACCGAAAACCGAGGCTCCGGCCGCATCCGCCGAAGCCAAAGCGGAACCCGCACAACCCGACGAAGAAGAGGAAGCATTGTCGTTTGACGAACCATACATCGATTCGCCGTTGTGCACCAGCTGTAACGATTGCATCAATAAAAACAGCCTGATTTTTGCATACGATGCGAACAAACAGGCTTACATAAAAGATGCATCCGCCGGCAGTTTCCGCGAATTGGTGGAAGCGGCAGAAAATTGCCCGGTAAAAATTATTCACCCCGGCAAACCGAAAAATCCCAACGAGCCCAATCTTGATGCGTTGGTTCAACGGGCAGCCAAATTTAATTAATCAAACCGGCGTTTTTCACCGGTAATGGATCGAACAAACAGGAACGCAATAGATGACAACACTGACAGCAATCGCATTTTTGGGCGGTTTAAGCGTGTTGCTGGCGGTTATCTTGGTGATCGCCAACGCCAAACTGAAAGTGTACGAAGATCCGCGAATCGAGGTTGTTTCGGATATGCTGCCGGGTGCAAATTGCGGTGCCTGCGGATTTCCCGGCTGTCGCGCATTTGCAGAAAGAGTGGTTACCGGCGACCAGCAACCCAGCGGTTGTCCGGTCGGCGGTGTGGAAACAGCAACATATATTGCCAATTATCTGGGTGTCGAGCCCGGATCGCTGGTTAAAAAAGTGGCGCGTTTGCTCTGTGCCGGCGGCATAAATGTCGCTGTCCAAGCCGGTGTTTATAAAGGATTTGAATCCTGCAGGGCAGCAGCGTTGGTTAGCGGCGGTCCCAAAGGTTGCGTTTACGGCTGCATGGGTTTGGGCGATTGCGAAGTAGCCTGCACATTCGGCGCCATCAGCATGGGACCATTTGGGCTCCCCATTGTTGATTACGAAAAATGTACCGCCTGCAACGATTGTGTGGAAATCTGCCCGAAAGGGCTTTTTGAGCTAATGCCCATCAACCGGCATCTGGTTGTGCAATGTAAATCGCTGCTGGAAGGTGACGCCGCACTGGAGTTGTGTCAGGTTGCCTGTACCGGTTGTGGCCGCTGCGCTGCGGATGCACCGGAAGGACTGATTTCAATGGTCAACAACCTGCCGGTCATCAACCCGGATTTTGCCAATAAAGAAACCGAAATTGCCACGTTGCGCTGCCCCACCAACGCGATTATCTGGCTGGAAGGCCAGCAATTCCCGGAAATCAACCGGAATTTTTCCAGAATCGAAAACGGGTAAACTTATTATGTTATTCAAAAAAAATTCGGATAAAATAACCGCACATCCGTTCCCCGGAAAACGGTCAACCGTTGAAGGATTGAGCGCATTGCAGCGACTCAACACGTTGATTTGCGGACAAAATACCGGTCAGGAAATCAACTGGCTCACCGGACAAGGTGTTTCGCTGAGCGGGCAACGGGCGGCAACGCTGTTATCCGATAGCGATTCTGCAATGATTGTGGAAAGCCTGCGAACCGGGAATTTCTGGAAATCGCCGCAGGTGATACAATTGATGCTAAACGCATCTGCAGAAAATCCAACCGGTTACGTTGCGCTGGATCATTTGCGAAAAAGCGGATTTTTCCAGTTTATCGCCAAAAATGTGCAGGAAATGCTGGATTTTACGCTTATTGCCAGACGCGTTGCCGAGCTTGCGCTGGTTCCCGGTGTTGTTGCGTTCGATTTTGAATACACCGGAAAATCCATCCAAACGGTGCATATCCCAGATGAAAAACTGGTCAAAAAATATTTGGGTTCTGCAGAAACCGAGATTGATGCACCGACAGAATCGCAGCGGATGGTTTTTGGCGAAAAACGCCGTCGCGTCCCGAAATGGCTCGATTTTGATCGCCCGTTGGGGCTGGTCGATTTCAACGCCGGCGAATTGCATTATCGCGCAGCGATTGCCCAACAGGCATTTTTTGAATCGCATTTGCCGAATCTGATCCAATTGAGTATCAAAGAATTTGCCGGTCTGACCGGTCGAAATTATGAAATCATCAATCGTGTAGTGGACGCTGCGGAATATCTCGTGATTACAAACGGCGCTATTTCAGATGATGCGGAAAGAGTCGCCGAAAATATCCGCACCCGAAAAAAAATCCGGTTAACCGTTCTCAGCTTAAATCAGTTGCGACCGTTTCCATCGGCTGCGATGACGCATTTGCTAAAAGGCAAAAAAGCGGTTACGGTTCTCGAATGTTCAAACGCCAACACAACAGATAACCCGACCATATTGCAAGAGATACGCTCCGCTATCGAATGCGCTGAAGAAAACGGCAGCGTCAAAAAAAATGGTTCACTTCCCCACCCCGATTTTGCTGTATTCGCCAAACCGGCGGATCGACCGGTAATTTTTTCCGGCATTTTCCAAATGGCGGATAACAAACCGGGTTTTGCCGAATTGAGCGCGGCAATCGAAAATATGCTGCCCGGCGAAGAAGCCAAAAAACGCTTTTATTTAGGTGTTACATTTGCGCAAAGCAACAGCCGTTACCCGATGCTGGAAACGCTTTCGCAGCGCATTGAACGCAGCTATCCGCAGTTGGAAAAGATGAATTTGAGCAGCCGGCAACCGGCTCTGGAACAACTGGCAACCAGCCATTTCCGGCAAATAAAAATTGTGGTTTCTCCCGGAGAATTGCTCGCGGATGTCAATGTCGTTCTTGCAAAAACGCTCGCCGACAGCACCGGGATGTCTGTACGGACGTTCGCAGAAATTGCGGCGAACCGTCGCTCGCAGGCGTATTCCATCGAGATGACCGAAGACAACAAAACGGTGCACATTTCCAATGCCAGTTGCGATGCGATGATTTTCTCCCAAACAGTTTTCGCGAACAATTTAAGTGCTTTAAAAAACAATGGTTTGGCGATCATCCAATCCACCCAATCCGGTGAATGGATCTGGAAAAATTTTAGCGAAACCGTGCGCCGCCAAATCCAGGAAAAACAGCTGAAAATCTGGGTGGTCAATACCGCAACAGTTAATACAGATATTCCCGGATATGCAAAATTGATTCGCCAGTTAACCCTTTGCGGTGCGGTTTTGGCTCACAACGCCATTATCGATGGCGAACAGCAGACATTGCTGAAATTTTTGCGACAGCGATTGGCAAAACAATTTTCGGATAACCCGGTCCTGTTGGAAGAACTTACCACCGCCGTTAAAAACGGGATGTCCGGCAAAACAGTCATCGACTGGCAAAGCTTCCCGGAAATCCCCAGAAAACCGGCAACCGAAATTGCCGCGCCACTGGCCATCCGGCAGCAACAGAAAAAAGATGGCAGCGTGTTCGATCCGGCAAGATTTTGGGACTCCGTCGGGTATTTTTATGCAACCGGCACAGCGGATCAAACCCTCACCGATCCATTTTTGGCAACAGCCAGCATGCCGGGAAGCAGTGCAGCCGCCCGCGATTTATCCGATTTGCGCAGCGAAATTCCCCAATTGATTCCCGAAAACTGCACCGCGTGCGGCAGTTGCTGGATCAATTGCCCGGAAAGTGCATTGCCCGTTACGGTTCAGGATGTGGCGTCGTTTATCAAAACCGGCATTGCAGATTGCCAACAGCGCGGGCACAGTGTTATTCAATTGCAGCGCGTTGCGGACCCGCTGGGCAAAGTCGCCTACCGTATTTTTGCAGCTGACGAATTGCGGGAACACCGCACACTCGGCAGTTTGCTGGATGCCGCTTTCGCGCAACTCGTTGAAAAAATGAATCTTACGGACGATGCACTTGCCACATTGCAAGGCGAATTTGCACCGCTTTCGGAAATGGTGCGGCACTTCCCCATCGTTCGAACAAAAACTTTTTTTGACGATCCGCAGCAACAGCAAAAAAATTCCGGCATGATGTTCAGTCTGACGGTAAATCCTTCGAGCTGCTCCGCATGCGGCGGATGCGTTCGGGTCTGCCCGGAAAATGCGCTGGAAATGGTTGCGCAAAATGAAGATATAATTGCCAACTATCGCCGTAACTGGCAGTTTTCTATGAACTTGCCGGAAAATTCCATTGAGCAGATGAGCACATTTGTTACCGAAGAAAACCCGATCAGCAACGGTTATTTGATGATGAACCGTCGGGTGTATCACTCCCAATTTGGCGGCGATAATATTTATCCCGGCAGCGGCAGCAAAACTGCTGCACACCTTATTTTCGCCAGCGCGGAAATGGAAATGCAGCCGCGAATAGCAGCATTTTTGGCTGAGCTGGATTCGCTTATTTCGACGCTGAAAACAAAAGCGCAAAATCTGCTGACCACTGCTGTTCAGGTGAATGATTTTGAGGTGTTCGGACAAAAATTGGCCAAGCTGGAAAGCGGCAATGTATCGATTCAGGATGTGACCGGTTTGCTGGATGACAAATCCAACAAACCGAAGCTGGACAGCAAAAAACTGGAACAACTGAGCCAAACAATCGCCGAAATTGAGAAATTGCGCGATTTGCATAAAACCAGAGCGAATTTATCGCTGCTATTCAACGGTGACCGGATTGCCATTTGGGGCGCCAATTATCCGCATAATGCGTTTCCGTTTCCCTCGCTGCATGCGGCAAAAGGCGATATCAGCAAATTGGCCACAGAGGTATTCAACGGCATCGTGAATCAATATTCCGAAACATTTGCTGCCGTTCGCAGAGCAACATTGATCGCCAAAGATGAATTTACTCCCTCAAAAAATGCACCCGATGCGCCAATCGGATGGCAGCAATTTACGCCATCTGAAAAAGCGCTGGTGCCGCCGCTGGTGGTGCTCATCGAAGAATCTACCCTGCCATCGCAATCGCTAACGGGATTTGCCAAAATGCTCTCCGGTCATTTTCCAGTGAAACTGGCAATTTTGAACGGCAATCCGCAAACGCCACCGGAAACCGGACTTTGGGCGCTAACCCACCCGGAAACATTTGTGTTGCAATCTACCCCCGGTGTTCCGGCGCATAGTTTGACGGGCTTGCGGAGGGGATTCCGTTATCCCGGCGCAGCAGTTTTCCATTTGTACACAGCCGAACCGTTTCAACACGGTATCGATACCAATATGGTGGTGCGTCAGGAAAGATTGGCTGTTGCGACACGGGCGTTTCCGCTATTTTTGTATGATCCGTCCGTTGCCGGCAGCTTTTCGGAACGACTTGATTTATCCGGAAACATCGATTATTCAAACGATTGGGTTCAACAAAAACAACAGCTTAGCCAAAATTCCCGTACGGTGGACGACCAATTGACTGTGGCGCATTGGGCGGTCAGCGAAGGGCGTTTTCGCAATGAATTCCGGGCGCTGGATAAATCAGAATGGCAGGATAATCAGCTGCCGCTTGCCGAATATCTGGCACTGGAACCGCAAAAACGGGCGGAATTTACAGCCGTTATCACCCTGGAAAATCAGCAAAAACAAAAAGTTCGCATTCGCGTTTCCGAAAAACTGGTGGCAATCGCCGAACAACGATTGCGTTTTTGGCAAACATTGCAGGAGTTGGCCGGCACCCGCGCAGCAGTCAATCGGGTAATCATCGATCAAATCCGGGCGGAAGCCGACGCAGAAACCCGAAGCCAAACGGAAGCTGTTGCTGCCGAATACAGCGAACAGTTGGCTGCGCTGGATGCGCAACATTGGCAAATTTATCATCAGCGATTAACCGAAAAATTGATCCGGCTTTATGCCAACGGATCACCGGAATTACTCCAAAAATCGCTGCGGGAATTTGCCGGTGAAAATGATTAACAATAACAACGATCAGATAAAACAGGATCACCCATAAATGAACGCATTGCAAACAGCCGCAAAATCGTTCGGGCACGGCATTCATCCGGAAGATTACAAAGTGATGACGCGCCATTTGCCCATCGAGCGCATGCCGTTTATGAGCGAAGTTGTGCTGCCGCTCAGCCAGCATCTTGGTGCGCCCTCCGTACCGTTGGTCAAAACCGGGGACAAAGTGTATCGCGGGCAACTGATCGCCAAAGCGAGCGGATTTGTGTCTGTCGGGCTGCACGCATCGGTTACCGGAACGGTAAAATCGCTGGATTTACGGCATCACCCCAGCGGCAAAATGGTTGAATCCATCACGATCGAAACCGATCCGTTTTCCCCGCAAACCTTGTATAACGAACACCAGATGTTATGGGAAAAACTGAGTGTTAAAGAAATACTCGGCATCATTCAGGAAGCCGGATTTGTCGGGTTGGGCGGCGCGGCGTTCCCCACTCACGTAAAACTGGCCATCCCGGAAGGCAAACATGCAGACTGCCTGATTGTGAACGGCGTGGAGTGCGAACCGTATCTCACCAGCGATCACCGGCTGATGCTCGAGCATTACGATTCGATGTTCAACGGTATCCGTATCTATCAGAAAATATTGAATGTTAGCAAAGTTTATATCGGCATTGAGCTGAACAAATCGGACGCCATTGAGCTTTTGGCGCGCCGGGTTCCGGAAGATTTAAATTGCGAAGTGATTCCGCTAAAAACGAAATATCCGCAGGGTGCGGAAAAAATGCTCATCGAAGCGGTGCTGCAAAAGCAGGTGCCCAGCGGCAAATTGCCCATCGATGTGCACGTTGTTGTCAACAATGTCGGCACAATTGCGGGCATCGGCGATTTGTTTAAATTCGGGCAACCGCTCATCGAACGGATTGTAACGGTGACCGGACCGGGCATCGAGCGCCCTGCAAACCTGATGGTGCCCATCGGCACCCGTTTGGTAGATGTGCTCGATTATTGCGGCGGCATCAAAGATAACACCCGCCAGATTCTGTTCGGCGGGCCGATGATGGGCAGCCCGCAACTGCACCTGGATGTGCCAATAATGAAAGGCACATCCGGCATTCTCTGCCTTACGGATGAGCAGGTTGGCGTTCGGGAGGAATATCCGTGTATCCGCTGTTTGCGCTGTGTGGACGCCTGCCCGGTTTATCTCAATCCCAGCCGATTGGGTGCGTTGGCAAAAATCCGGAATTATGAAGAAATGATGGATTTCCATATTATGGATTGTGTGGAATGCGGTTCGTGTTCGTATGTTTGTCCGTCCAATATTCCATTGGTTCAACGATTCCGCGTAGCAAAAGTGCTGCTCCGCGAAAAACAGGCACGGCAGAAAAAAGCCGGATGATTGGAATTTCCGGCAAAAAAAATCGAAATTATCAAAAAATTGTGATATTTGAATGAAATCAACTGAAGCCCGGCTGCTACTCACCACTTCCCCTTTTTTGAAACAGGTGGAAGATACGCCAACCATTATGCGGCACGTCATTTATGCGTTGCTGCCGGTGGCGTTTGCGGGAATTTATTATTTTGGCATCAGCGCGTTGATGGTAATTGTGGTGTGCGTAACCGGCGCTATGGTTACGGAATGGCTGCTCACCCGGCATCAGCGAAACACCGTAAAGACGGCAGTGCTGCGCTTACAGGGTTGTTGCTGGCGCTCGTTTTACCGCCGGGTATTCCGTTGTGGATTGCGCTTTCCGGATCGGTGATCGCGATTGCACTCGGGAAACTGCTGTTTGGCGGGATGGGTGGCAATATTTTCAACCCGGCGCTGGTGGGACGGGCATTTTTGCAGGCATCGTTTCCGGTTGCGATAACCACCTGGTCGCCGTTCGGCGATTTCGGCACATTTGCAACGGTTCGGGGGAACTCATTTGCGCTGCCATTTCTGAAATCTGCAGCCGATGGCGTAACATCCGCAACACCGCTTTCGCAGATGAAATTTGAGGGCAAAATCGCCCAAGCCAGCGATTTGTTTTTTGGGAACGTCACCGGTTCAATTGGCGAAACCAGCGCACTCATCATCCTGTTAGGCGGGCTCTATCTCATCTGGCGCAATTTTATGAACTGGCGAATACCCGTCAGCATTTTTCTGACGGTTTTTGTTCTGTCCGGCGTTTTATACTTCATTTCCCCGGATAAATTTGCACCACCGCTGTTTCATTTATTTTCCGGCGGATTAATGTTGGGAGCTGTTTACATGGCAACCGACCCGGTTTCTTCGCCCATTACCCAGCGTGGCTGCTGGATTTACGGTGCCGGAATCGGAATAATGGTGATCGTCATCCGCAATTTCGGCGGCTTGCCGGAGGGCGTAATGTATGCCATCTTGCTGATGAATGCCGCAACACCGCTGATCAACCGGGTTACCCATCCGAAAATTTACGGGCAGGTAAAACCCGCCAAATAGATTATGGGATCTTGTCATTTGCAAAACATTAGTTCAATATAAACAACAAGATATCCAGACTTAAGGAGAACAGAATGCCGTTAAATAAAAACATCATTGCAGACAAAATTCATGAAGAACATGAATACTTAAAAAAAGAAATGAACACCATTCGCGAAATGATGAATTGCGATATTACTGCTGCGGAGTTCCCAAAATGGCGGCTGGAGTTTATCTGGTTAATGCGCGATTTTTACAACGATCTGCAAAAACATTTTGATCTGGAAGAAGAGGGCGGTTTCATGAGTGATGTTGTGCGGATTGCCCCGCAGCATATCGGCGCAATTGACAAACTGGAAATGGAACATCACAAAATAGCCAAAGATCTGGAAGGCATCATCCATCAGTTAAAAAATATGGAAACGTTGAGCGAACAGAAAATGTCGCTGATTTGTAACGATGTCGAAAATTTGTTAGCACTTTTAGCCGAGCACGAAGCTGCCGAAGGAAGAATTATTGAAACGGCATATCTGATGGACTACGGGGGTGGTGATTGATTGTTCGTTTTAAAAAAAATACTGATTTGCAACTGTCCATCTTTGCGCCCCGCACCGGCAACGGTTTCGGGGCGTTTTTTATTATTCACCAATTTTGCCCATTTCCACGCCTTCGGAATAGGCAACGGCAATATTGTTTGAGCTAAACGCCGCTTTTATGCGCCGGTGAACTTCGAATGTCACTTCCCAATAATTATCAGGCGTTACATACGGCCGAACCGCGACGATGAGATTGTGGCTGTCGTAACTTTCGATACCAATTTCCGGGAGCGGCTCCGGCAGAACGCCCGGTGTATCGCTGAGCACTTCGCGAATGATTTTCTCCACCTTCGGAAAGCTTTCCGCATACGGCATTGTCACGGTCAGCTCCAGCCGGATAAACCCTTTTTTGGAGAAATTCGTGACCACCCCATCAATCACCTGCCCGTTCGGGATGATCAACGTTTTCATTCCCGGCGTCGCGATGATTGTGTTAAATATTTGTATTTCTTCAACTTTGCCAAATTTTTCCTGGATTTCTACCCAATCGCCCACTTTGTACGGTTTAAATACGACGATCAAAATACCCGCCGCAAAATTGCTCAAACTGCCCTGCAGCGCCAACCCGATCGCGAACGCAGCGCCGGCCATAATGCCCATCAAACCTGCCAGTTCGAAACCGATCACACCGGCGGCGATCAGAATCACCACCACTTTCATCGATATTTCTGCCATCGAAATCAGAAATGAAGTGATTGCAGCATCAAAATTGATGCGATGAAGCGCCGTTTCCAGCAAAATATGAACTTTCTTGATCAGCCAAAATCCAATCACTAATATGGTTATCGCACTTAATAATTTTGGTGCAAATAAAATTACATTTTCGATCAGCGGATTCAGATAGGACATCAGGTTTTCCATGTAACGTGTAAACTCCCTTATTTTTGAAATTACCTGTAACACTGCTTTTTTCAGATGCCAATTATACAAATCGAAATCAATATTGCACAACAATCTTTTTCAATGAAACAGGAGAAGAATTCATGCTGAACCAATTATTAGACACGCGGGCGATTGCAGATTACAAACATGCAATGCTTCTGGTGTTGCGAGTTGGCGTTGGCTCGCTAATGCTAACTCACGGTATTCCGAAATTAATCAAACTCATTAACGGAAATTTTAAATTTGCCGATCCAATCGGTTTGGGTGTGGAAGTCTCGTTAGTGCTGGCTGTTTTCGCAGAAGTAATTTGCTCCATTTTCATCATTCTGGGGCTGGGAACGCGGCTGGCTGCCATTCCGTTAATTGTTACAATGGGGGTTGCGGTGTTCATTCAGCACGCCGCAGATCCGTTCAGCAAACAGGAACTCGGGTTGTTGTATCTGCTCATTTATATGTGTTTGCTCATCGGCGGCAGCGGGCGATTTTCGCTGGATCATTTATTGTTCGATAAACAGCAGCAATAAATTGAAATATCGTTGCTTATTTTGTTTTTTCACTTGCCCGGGCAATCCTGCGTTTTATCTTTGGGATGCAAAATTGATCCGTTAACTTTTTGACAGAATTGAACAGATGAACGACCTTTTTCAACTTGAGAATCTCGATTTCTCTTATATCATCGGTATCGATCTCGGCACGACAAATTCAGCTGTCGCCTATGTGGATCTAACCCAGGATTCGCCAAAAGCGCGACGCAAAATCCGCTTTTTCGAAGTGCCGCAAGTGGTTGCCCCGAATGAAGTTGGGGCACGCTCCATCCTCCCGTCATTTTTATATTTACCGGGGAAATACGATCTGCCGGAAGGCAGTTTTGCGTTGCAATGGGATGATCAGCGAGAATTTATCGTTGGCGAATTTGCCCGCGAACAGGGCGCAAAAGTGCCCGGAAGGCTGGTGGCTTCAGCGAAAAGCTGGCTGTGCCACGGCGGTGTGGATCGTCGCGCAAATATTTTGCCGTGGGGCGCAGAAGGCGACATCCCCAAAGTGTCGCCGGTGGACGCCAGTATGCGCTATTTGCAGCACATCCGCGAATCGTGGGATCATTTGATGCGTCGCGGAAAAGAAGAGTGGCAGTTCGACCAACAATTGATCGTGCTGACCGTTCCCGCATCGTTTGACGAAGTTGCCCGGGAATTGACCATCGCCGCTGCCCGCGATGCCGGCATCAGCCGGGTAATTTTGCTGGAAGAACCGCTCGCCGCGTTTTACGCATGGCTCTCCAATAACGAAGATAGCTGGCAAAACCAAATGAGCGACGGGCAACTGGTGCTGGTTTGCGACGTCGGCGGCGGCACAACGGATTTTTCGATTGTCGGTATTCGCGAAGGCGAAAAAGGGCTGCGATTCAACCGGCTGGCAGTCGGTGACCATTTGATGCTCGGCGGCGATAATATGGATTTGGCGCTCGGGCGTTATCTCGAACAAAAAATTACCGGCAGCGCCGGAAAGCTGGATGCACGGCGCTGGCACCAGCTCGTTTATCAGTGCCGCAAAGCCAAAGAAACCCTGCTCGGCTCCGCGGACGGTCAATCCAAAATGGACATCACCGTAATGGGTCAGGCGGGCAGCCTGATCGGCGGAACGCTCAAAGGCAACCTCGATCAGCAGGAAATCCAGAATATCATTTTTGAAGGCTTTTTCCCGGAAGTTTCCGCTGATGAAACGCCGGAAACCAAACGCAGCGGGCTCACCGAATTCGGTTTGCCGTATGTGGCGGATCCGGCAGTTACGCGGCACATGGCCGCATTTTGGCGGCGATTCGAACCGCTGATGCGCCAGGAAACCGGACGCGATGCCGTTTTCCCGGATTTTGTGTTGTTCAATGGCGGGGCGCTCACACCGCAATCGCTGCGCTGGCATTTGACGATGCTGATGCGCAACTGGTTTTCGCCCATCGCCGGCAGCAACTGGATGCCGAAGGAACTGCCCAATCCGCGCCCGGAATTATCGGTGGCGATCGGTGCCGCATATTACGGAATGGTACGACTTGGCGAAGGCGTTCGCGTCGGCAGCGGCAGCCCCCGGGCGTATTACGTTGCGGTTGCATCCCAAAAAGAAAGCCGGAAACAGGAATCCGTTTGCCTCGTTCCGCGCGGCACGGAAGAAGGTTTTGAGATCAAACTGGATCAGCTCAATTTTGAGGCGCTTGCCAATCAGCCGGTGGCATTTCAATTGTTCACGTCGAGCACCCGGGTGGGCGATCAGCTGGGCGATATCGTCACTTTGGCGGAAGATGAAACGACCGTGCTGCCGCCGATCCGCACAGTGCTGCGCTTTGGCAAACGCGACGAAGCCCGCAAAATTCCGGTGAATTTGGGTGTCCGGCTGACGGAAATCGGCACGTTGGATCTGTTCTGCGAATCGAAACAAACCCACCATCGCTGGCAATTGCAGTTCGATGTACGACAGGATGCAGATCGTTCCGGCGACGGACAGCCGCAATCCGTCGGCGAAACGGTTGATCAACAATTGATTGACGCGGCGCTGGCGCTCATCGAATCAACATTTACCATCGGCGACAGTTCGGCGCATCCCGAAGGCCTCACCAAACAGCTCGAAAATGCGCTGGAAATGAAAAAAGAACGCTGGCCAACTTCACTGATTCGCAAAATGGCAGACAAACTGCTCGAAAAAATGGACGGTCGCAAACTGAGCGCTGCCCATGAAGCCCGTTGGCTGAACCTGCTCGGCTACTGTTTGCGTCCCGGCTTTGGCGATCCGCTGGACGACTGGCGAATGAAACAAATCTGGAAATTGTATTTTGAGGAACTCGCGTTTGCCAACAACGCACAGGCGCGAACCGAATGGTGGACATTCTGGCGGCGAATCGCCGGCGGATTGACGCCGGGCAAACAGTTGCAAATTTTCCAGAAAATTCAGCCATCGCTGCAAATTTCCGCATCTGGAAAAAGCAAAAAGAAAAAGAGCGGACCAAAACTGAATCCGCACGAAGAACAGGAAATCTGGATGGCGCTTGCCAATTTCGAGCGGCTTCCCGCTGCTGACAAACAACTGCTCGGCAATGCGCTGCTCCGAAAATTAAGCCTCACCAATCCGCGTGATTTGTGGGCTATTAGCCGTTTTGGCGCCCGCCAACCGTTTTACGGCACGCTGGACAAGCTGATTCCGGCAACCGAAGCTGCCCATTGGATCGAACATTTGCTGAAACAAAAAACCGGAAAACCCGAATTATTGGGCAATACTTTGGTGCAACTGGCACGACACACCGGCGATCGCAGCCGTGATATTCCGGAAGATTTGCGGCAACGCGTTGCAACATTTCTGACGGAATTACCGCAGGGCAAAACACTGGTTGAACGACTGTCCCAATCGCAGCATCAATTTGGAAAAGAGGAGCAGGATTGGCTGTTTGGCGAATCGCTCCCAACCGGTCTGGTGCTGTCCGAAAGTCAGGAATGATTGCTCTTAAATTGCGCAATAACTGAACGATCGCTTGCGAAATGTTGAATATCTTTTTAATTTTATTATGAACCGATAAATCGAGAACATTGCACCAATTGAATGCGTTTTTATGTTCCCCACCCATGTTTTTTCTGTCAAACGGGAAGATTGATAGATAACGAAATCGACTGAGTTATGGATTTTTTGTGCAATAGACAATTCTAATATTTGTAAAAATTTATTCAACATTTTTTGAATCTTTGTTAAACACTAATTACGAAACCAAAAGACTTTATTAATGGAGGAAATGACAATGGCTTATAACAAAATTGGCACCACCGGCGGCGAAGGCGGGCTGGCTTTTGATAATTATCAGGTGCCCGAAGGTGCGCGTTTGCGGGAAATCCGGTTGCTCTGCGATCAATATGTCAACGCACTTCAATTGATTTATACAGATGCAGACGGCAACATTGGCGAGCTTCGACCGGTTGGCGGCTTATCGGGGCAATTGCAGGTGTTCACGCTCGAAGATGGCGAATATCTGACCGGCATCAGCGGGCGTTCCGGCTGGTTTATCGACAGCCTGAAATTCAACACGAACAAGCGATCTTCCGAAACTTACGGCGGCACAGGCGGCGAAACCTATTTCCAGATTGATGCGCCGAAGAATACAGAATTGGCCGGATTTTACGGACGTGCCGATTGGCATCTGGACCAGTTGGGCGCTATCGTTCGCGATTTACCGAAAGGTAGTGCTGCCAAAAAATCGACCAAAAAAGCGGCACCCGCAAAAGCAGCACCTGCCAAAAAAGTAGCATCCGCAAAAAAAGCTGCTGCACCAAAGAAAAAAGCGCCAAAAAAAGTTGATCTGACGATCATCGAAGGGATTGGACCGAAACTGGCATCCATTCTGCAGGATTCGGGTATCAACGATCTGGCAGTGCTGGCCAAAACCGAAGTCAATAATTTGAAAAATATCATCGAAAAGGCCGGACGACGGTTTAACCTGGCAGATCCCACAACCTGGCCGGAACAGGCTGCATTGGCAGCCAAAGAAGCCTGGGAAGAACTGGAAAAATTGCAGGATAAACTAAAAGGCGGTCGCCGAAATTAACTTCGGAAAATAAAATACACCGCACCAACCATACACAAACCAGCCCAGAGATAATCCCATTTCAACGGCTGGTTCATGTAAAAAATAGCAAACGGCGCGAAAACCGACAGCGTTATCACCTCCTGCAGGATTTTAAGTTGCGGCAATGATAGCTGGGTGAATCCGATCCGGTTTGCAGGCACCTGCAATAAATATTCGAACAGTGCAATTGACCAACTCACAATTGCGGCATACAACCAGGTCCGGTTACCGAGGCTTTTCAGATGTCCGTACCATGCAAATGTCATGAAAACATTTGAACAAATCAGCAGTAAAACGGTTTGTAAAATGATGTTCATCGGCGATCCCAAAATTAGTGTAAACGAAAAAAGGCGCGAAATGTACTTCGCGCCTTTTTCATTTTCAACAGAAATTGTCGGGATTTTATTTTAGTTGATTCATCCAGCGAATCTGGTATAAATCGGTGCGCCGGTTTTGCAGATTACGGACACTCCCCTGCTGGCGCAATTCTTCCAGCAAATCCATATCGAGATCTACAACCAACGTCATTTCAGTGTTTGGCGTTGCCTCCGCTGCAATGGCATCGTGCGGAAATGCAAAATCCGAGGGTGTGAACACTGCCGCCTGTGAATACTGAATATCCATATTTTCGATGCGAGGAATATTGCCAACGCTGCCGGAAATGGCAACGTAACATTCGTTTTCGATGGCGCGTGCCTGCGCACATCGCCGCACCCGCAAATAGGCATTTTTGGTATCCGTCCAAAACGGCACCAGTAGCAACTGCATGCCCTTATCCGCCAAATAGCGCGACAGTTCGGGAAATTCTACATCGAAACAGATCAAAATGCCAATTTTTCCGATATCCGTATCAAACACCCGAAGCGAATCGCCGCCCTGCAATCCCCAATATTGAGCTTCGTCAGGCGTAACGTGCAGTTTGTATTGCCGCTCGTGCGTGCCATCCCGCCGACAGAGGTAACTCACATTATACAGCCGTTTATCATAATACTCCGGCATGCTCCCCGCAACAATATTAATATTGTATGACACCGCCATTTCCTGCAATGCAACGCGCAGCGTTTCACTGTAATCCGCCAGATTCCGAACAGCTTCGTGCGGCTCCTCTTTGTTAAAAGCAGACATCAGCGGTGCATTAAAAAATTCCGGGAACAACACGATATCGCATTTATATCCCGAAACCGTATCGACAAAAAACTCAACCTGTTGCAAAAAATCCTCAAACGAATTGAAGATGCGCATCTGCCATTGCACAA
This sequence comes from Calditrichia bacterium, assembly GCA_020634975.1. Lineage (NCBI taxonomy): Bacteria > Pseudomonadati > Calditrichota > Calditrichia > Calditrichia bacterium. The sequence goes on from JACKAQ010000003.1 coordinate 204,770, forward strand.
CACCCAAACGTGCATACGTTTTTCTCCCGCCGATCAATTTCGGGCGATCTTCGTGATAAATATTGCTCCATTCCAACAGCACTGCATGCGATTTGGAATCGGTATCTTCCGGCATATATCGTTTTAACAACGCTTTTGTGTGAAAATCATTCGACAACTGAAAAGTGAGCACAGGATCAAAAATTTCCTTTCGCTTTACCATCTGAATATATTCCGCAGCGCTCATCTGGCTGGCATGATGCCGGAAATTGGGAATTCGCCCACCAATCAAAATACCCTTCAAATTCAGCTTTTCGCAGAGTTCTTTTCGTGCATCGTATAACCGGCGTCCCAAACGCATCCCACGGTATTCCGGATCAACAAAAATATCGATGCCGTACAGATAGTCCCCTTTCGGATCGTGATTTCGCAAATGCCCGTCGCCAACAATATCTTCATATGTATGCGATGCGCCAAATTTATCAAATTTCACTACAAGGCTAAATGCGGCTGCAACCACTTTTCCCTGATCCTCCACACAAATTTGTCCTTCGGGAAAACGACTGAGCATCGATTGGTATTGCGCTTTTGTCCATGCGCCACCCATTTCGGAAAAGATCGTTGTCATCATCCCACGAACCGTCAGATAATCTCCCGGTTCGAGGTAACGAAGCTGTAATTTGTGAACATTTTCGTGCATATTTTTATCGGTCATGTTTATCTCGCATTTTTTTCATCCACTGGATTAAACGAAACTTGAATTTAGAATGCAATTGCAATCGTTCCAAAAAGGTTTTTTTGCAGATAAAACTGAACCTGCTGTTGTTTTTCGAAATTATTTTTTGCATATTTGAAATCTGTCAGGAAAATAGAGTTTAGCTGGCCAGAAAATAAAAAAACATTTGAAAACGGTCGGAGAAGTGTGTATCTTCGGCACGAATTTTAACACTGTGAGCTTGAACGTTAAAGAAGGGTTGTTGTATGTCCACATATCGAGGTTCGAAAGTTAAACTTTCGCGCAGTTTAGGTATTCCGCTTTCTCCCAAAGCATCCAAAATTTTGGAAAAGAAAAGCTATCCGCCCGGTCAGCATGGTCCGACCAAACGGGTTGATGGAAAAATGTCTGATTACAAACGTCAGCTTTTGGAAAAACAACGCGTTCGCGCCCAATACAATATCGGCGAACGTCAGATGGTTAACTACTACAAAAAAGCCTCCGCTAAAGCCGGCAACACAGTAGACAACCTTGTTCAGTTTCTGGAAACACGACTGGATGCTGTAGTTGTTCGTGGCGGTTTGGCACGCTCCATTTATGCTGCTCGTCAATTTGTTTCTCATGGACACATTTTGGTCAACGGCAAAAAAGTAGATATCCCATCCTATCAGGTTAAACCGAACGATGTTGTAACCGTTCGCGAAAAGAGCCGCCGGATGCCCGGATTTACAGATGCTGTTAAAATGTCCAATCCGCCGGAATATCTGGAATTATCCAAACCGAACATGTCGGTAACCTTAACGGATATGCCCACCCGCGAACAAGTTCCGGTGATTGGTGAAATCTCGCTGGTTATCGAATTTTACTCCCGGTAATCAATTTTACCGGATTTGCGGAAAAAAAGTTGTTACAAAGATACACAGCAAATGCTCGTCCTTATCCGACGGGCATTTGTCGTTTTACCGAAGCGCCATTCACCACAACATCATCATGAAAATTTTATTAGCTTGTATTGCTTTACATGCTTTGGGATGGTGGGATCACAATCCGATTGGATTGCAGGTAATTTCTTTATTTCCAGCAGGTTAACAGTGTAAATATTATTTTCGCTGTCAGTCATCTTCACTTGCCACTCATCTTTTTCGATATTCCGGCTTTCCAAGAATGTCAGTTTTCCCGCTGATTTTTTGTGATTGGATAAAATTAAATATTCCGCAGCTTGCACAACACCCGGATAATTCAACCGTCCCCGCAAATGCGCAAGCGGCAGTTTTCCGGAATTGATATATTGGATAACATCCGGAATATCATCTGGCTGCACACGCCCCAATGCGATTCCCAACGGAAAAACCAGCATCGTTGGTGCAAATCGATGTCCGCCAATGTGTGAACACTGCCAGGCATTCTCACCGGCAATTTCAGTTAACGATTGATAAACCGGTAAACCGAATTTCGAGCAGCAAACATCCCGGGTGCCGTTTGTGCACACAAAAAAGTGGGGTTCATTCACTATAATTTCATCGGGATGCCCATTGATTATTTGATCATTAGAGATATTCAACATATCTGCATGGCTCGTCAATATAATTCTGGATAATGTGGACTGAATGCCCAATCGCGCAATAAATATATTGATTGAAGGGTGGGAATTAGCTTTTTGTTTGATAAACAAAATCTGGAGATCCGGGTTCTTTTCCATCAACGCAGATAAATGCGCCTGCTGATTTTCAGATAATTCGTTATCTGTAACTGCTTTTTTTCGCCACGGCAGCCGGTATTCGATCAACACCCATATTTTATAATTCGGTGCGGTGCCAAAAAGCGCCTCATCGCCAGACATGGATGCAAGTGAGCAAAATTTCCGATTTAACATAATCCCAACTTCCGATTTTTAATTATTGAATTGATTTGGATTGCGAATCATTTTATATTTGACCCGCAAAATTAAAACAAGCCGGAATAGCTCAGTTGGTAGAGCAACTGATTCGTAATCAGTAGGTCGTCGGTTCAAATCCGATTTCCGGCTCTGTTTTTAAATGCAACGTTTACAGATGTTTACTGTTCCGCTTTTCTACCATTCCAAATTCATATTTTCCGATATATCTTGTATTCTCAACATAAATTTTATCCCTATTGTTTAACTTTTACGACAACAAATGTAACATCGTCTTCCTGATCTCTTCCGGCTGCCCAGGTTTCTCCGGCTTTTTTCAGATGATTAATGATTGATTCAGGCGATTTTGCAGCGGTTTCTTCGAAAAGCGTTTTTACTTTTTCATCGCCGAGCATTTCATTTTGGGGATTAAACATCTCCTCAAATCCATCGCTCATGAGCAGCACTGTATCCCCTTTTTTCAAATGTAGTTTTTTCTCTTTATACGGAAAGTTGACAAAGCCGCCCAATGGCATCCCTTTCAATTCAACCGCCTCAACTTTTCCGGTCGCTGAGCGATAAATCAGTGGAAAAGGCATCCCTGCAGCCGCAATCTGCAAGTTTTGATTTTCAAATTTTGCGATGGTTAACGCCATAAACATTTTTTTCAGACCCATTGCTTTTATCGCTTCGGAACTTTTTTTCAGGAATTGAACGGGTGGCAGTTGATCTGCGAGCGCATGAAATAAACTTTTTGTTGCCGATACCATTGTTCCGGCACCCAGCCCGTGACCGGTCGCATCGCCAATAGCTACAGTCAGCTTATCGCCATCCTGTTGTTTGAAATCATAATAGTCGCCGCCGACTTCTGTTGCTGTTTTCATAAATACAGCAATTTCGAGATTCGGATCCTGTGGCAGCTTTTTAGGCAACATGGAAAGCTGCAGCTGGCGAGCGTCCTCAAGCTCTTTTGATTGACGGTCATTTTCCATTTCCAATAGTTTCTGCTCCATTTCCTGCTCAACGATTTTTTGATTCGTGCGAGCAATATCGCGCGATAAATAAACGGACATCGCAATGATAAACCCAATAGAACCAAATGCATAGGGATTTTCCATTTCCCTAAAAGCGACAATAATACCCGCATCCATCAGTGTGTCCAAAATCCCGAAAACGGCAAGAAATAGAAATGCAAACCCAATAATCAACGCACCATCTTTTTTTGTAAAAATAGCAATGCGGATGACTCTGTAAAGTTCCAGAAACAACACCAGGTAAAGCATGCTAAAATAATCAAAATTCTCATTCGGTTTGTAAATGATAAACGCACTCAAACCAACCGCCAGCAACAAAATAAACCAAAAATGTTTTGGCGATTTTTCATAAAAAAGCGAATATACAAATCGCAATTGAAACAATATCCAAAAGGGAATTGCGGCACAGTGCATTCGGAATGAGAACAATTGCTGACCGATATCTGTCGATAACGAAATTTGATAATCATAATATATGGCAACGGCATAGGAAAATAAAAAGAATGCAAAAAACAGATTTTGTTTCGATGCCGGATAAAACAGGAACAAAATTAAATGCAGCAAACCGATCGCAAATGGAAGTGCGGTTAAAAACATCTGGTATCTGGTGAGGTTGCCCAAACTTTGGATTTTTTGTTCGACCATCTGGCTCATTTTTCCCAAACGCAGGATAAATCCTGAATAGAAGCCCGCATTCTTAAATTTCTGGACGGACGGATTGGAATAACGCATCGCAATTACGTGGCGCAGTCCGCCGTTCAGCGAGATGAGTTTTGGAACACCATTCCAGCTATTATTGTTTTCATCGAATGAATATTTCAGCTTGCCATCGAGATAGAATTGTGATTCTCCGGCTTGCATAATGGTCAAACCCATCGGTTTGTTGATCAACAGCGAATCCGTTTCGATGTGCAGCCGGAACCAGCCAATCCCCTGCCAGTCGATATCTGTCAAACCGGATTCAGTAAGTTTTGGATCAACAATTTGCCAATTGGTATCATCAAAATCGGGCGTTGCCCATGCAATATTATCACCCGGATGATATTTCCATTTCCCTTCGGATAAATAATAGCCGATTTCCAGATCATTTAACGACATGTAAAATTTGGGAATGTTGGGTAGTGGTTGACTGGCCGGTGAGGCGCGCATTGAGAATCCCCAACTGCCGATGTATTGCGATATTTTTACCAAACACCGATTTTCACCGGTCAAAAGCTGTGCTTCAAACTGTTCTTCATCGATGGTTAGCCAGCGATTAACCGCATTCCGATGCACATTTTCGCCGTTAATCCACACCGAGACACCGTCATCGCTGCCAATTTGGATTTGTACGGCTTCATTGTTTTCACTTTGAATTGAACAATATGCATATGCGGTTGCATGATCATTTTTCCCGATCGTATCAAAAAAATCGATGACACTGCTGTTGGTTTGGTATTTTTGCCAAATGAGGGGTGTTCCGTTAGCAGTCAAAACAGTGTCGCCGGCTGTGGGCGCAACTCCCGTTTCACCGCCGACATCGGCCAAAAAATCCGCTGCCAAATCGTCCGGAAAAAACGGACCGATGACCAGCCATTCCCTAAAATAATCACCATTCACCGGATTCGTCGCGAAATGATGCTGTGCCGTTGCATAAACCGTTGAAAAATAACAGAAAAAAACTACCCAAATCAGATATTTGCGGTGTTGCATGATATGCCTCCAAAAGGCATCGAAAGGCGAGCTGCAGTCTATTTTATGAAAAATTGTGCGAGAAAATTGGACGACCAATAGCATTTCCAATCGAAAATGCTATTGGTCAAATGTTTATCGGGAAATAATCAAACCGCTATTTTTGATAATATTTCAAAGCTTCCGGCATCTGCTCTTTGATTTTGCGGATACGCGTTTCATCCGATGGGTGGGTGCTCAAAAATTCCGGTGGTTTTGCGCCGCCCTGATCCGCCATTCGCTGCCAAAAGGCAACTGCGCCGTTGGGATCGTATCCCGCCATCGCCATAAAGATCAACCCGAGGCGATCGGCTTCGCTTTCCTGCAACCGGCTGAAGGGCAACAAAACGCCCACCTGGGCACCTGCGCCGAAAGCTGCCATGTACAGCTGCTGGGTTTGCTGCGGTTTATCTTTTAACGCGACCGCCAATGCCACGCCGCCCAGCTGGGTAAGCAATCCCTGGCTCATACGCTCGTTGCCGTGTTTGGCGATGGCGTGGGCAATTTCGTGCCCCATCACAACGGCCAAACCGTTTTCATCCTTCGTGATCGGCAAAATGCCGGTGTACACCACCACTTTTCCGCCGGGCATGCACCACGCGTTCACATCGCCGCTTTCCACCAGATTAAATTCCCACTGATAGCCATCGAGATGGCTGCTCAAATTGTTTTCTGCCATATATTTTTCAACAGCTGCCTGTATACCGCGACCAACCCGTTTTACCATTTCAGCTTGTTGGGTATTGTTGCTCAATTTGTTTTCATTCAAAAATTGATCGTATTGTTGATAACTCATGGACAACATGGTTGAACTCGGCACCAGATCCAGTTGGCGGCGTCCGGTTAGCGGAACGGAGCTGCAATCCATCAAAAAAACGGCTGAGAGCAACACCGGCACAGCGATTTTGAAAAACATTTTCATGATAAAATCTCCAATTGCGTTATTTTCAATTTTCTTAAATTCATTGTTTTGAATACTTAATTTTAATGAATTGTATCTCAAAAAAGAAATACAGAATCTTTATTCCTGTTACCGGCGGCGAAAAATGATTCAGAAATTCGCAAAGCAACCGGATTTTCAAAAGGCAATCGTTGAAAATTGATAGCCTTTGCTCATGAGTTCATCGATCAAATTTTCCAATTTGAGATAAAATTTATCGGTTCGCGCCGGATCGGTGCCGATGTGCAGCAGCAAAATAAACCCGTTCAGCCCGTTTGGCGATGTGCGTTCGTAATCCAGAATGGATTGGTAAATAACCTCGCTGTTCACATATTTGTCGCCCATTTCCGGCCAGGTGTAGTCCGCATTCGAGCGCGTACCGTGCGAAAAATTGATCAGCGTCAGCCCCAGTTCCCGGGTCCATTTGGCAATGGTTCTGTTATACCATTCGTATGGCGGCAGGAAAAATGGGGCGTCTTTTGGGGTGATGCCAAACCTTGCCATTTCGCGATAATTATTTTTTAAATCACTAATAAACAACGATTTATCAACGAGCAACGAATCGCGGTTTTCCCAAGTTGCATACAGCAAATGTTTGTCCGAATGCGCACCGAGATAATGCCCGTCCTTTCGCAACTGTTCGATCAGCTTTTTGTTTGCACGATTGCGATAAAAATCGCCGGTGAAAAAAAAGTGCGCCGGAATTCCCTTATTTTTCAGCACGTTTCGGATGTGCTTGCCGCCTTCGCTAAATTCGTGTCCGGTGAATACCAGATGGATTTTTTTCGCGGTTGTATCGCCGCGAACGATGGCACCGTGGCGCATCTGTATATTTTTCGGCGATCGATCGTGATTTTCCAGCGAAGAGAGATAAAACGTGAGGCTGGCGGTGCCGTCCATTGTCGGTTCGTTGGTGGAGTAATCGCCGTAATCATCGTGATAAACGCACAGTTCCGACTGAAATTCGGCGTATTCATCGCCGTTCACAATGCGCAGCCCGCGCAACCGGTTAAAAATCGAGGAGTAAACGGGTCCGTCAACCAATCCGCCATCGATGTCAAAATTGAAAACGGCGGTCAACGCTGAATGCGGATCAACCGGCGTATCGCCATCTTCGGGATAACCGACAATCATGCTGGTGCCCCACGGATTGCAGCCGAACAGCCAATCGCGCAGTGCTGCTTCCATTTCCGCGTATTGATTATCGCCCGTAAGTTGTTGATAAATCCGGAGTTGTGTCAAGGCTGCTGCAACCAGATTGTTCGAGCACCAGATAAACGGAATGCCCATCAAAAAGCCGTTTTCCTGTCCGCGGTTGTAAATTGCATCGATGCCCTGTTTCAAAAATGCGATAAATTTGGCGCGATTCAAACTGTCTGCCGCCTGCGCGACATGAAAATGCCCCAGATTCACAAACGGATACCATTGGTAATGTCGGGCGGTGTTGGCGCTCATCCACGGCGTCACCGGCTCCAGTTCGCCCCAATAAACGGCTTCGGCCAACCATGCGGAATCCCCTGAATGCCGGAATAATTGTACAGCAGCTAACTCCATATCATCCACATAGTTATCTTCTTCGTAAAAATAGGGTGCACGGTTGCTGGCAGTCTGGTTCACACCCAAATCGGATTTGGCAAATGTGAAAGCGGCTTTGGCTTTTGCAGTGATTTTTTGAGAAAATCCGGGATAAAATTGCGCCATCACATCTGCGCCGAGCGCGAACGCGGACGCATATTTTGCGGCAGTTGACGAAACGCCGGTAGAGCGATTTTTGTATTTCCCCAATCCCTGCGGCTTGCCGGTAACCAGATAGACCGGACGTTCCCGCCCTTTTCCGTAACTCACCGAATCGAGTGTCGGCAGCGTAAATTTGGTGTGATCGCGGTCGTCGGCAATCTGGTTGAACATGATGCCATCTTCCGGATTCATTTTATCCAGCCAGTCCAATCCCCATTTGGCTTCGTCGAGAACATCGGGGATGCCGTTTGCACCGGGATCGCCGTTTTTGTCGAATATATCGCCGAAAGCGGCGGGGTTTTGCTGATACGCGAACATCATTTGATAGGTTGCGTTCGCCGATGTGGTGACATATTGCAGATAATCCGAGGCATCGTGCCAGCCGCCGGTTACGTCGATGTGCATCGAATCCCGCGCCGGAAAATCCACGATAAAACCATCCTGCGTGTGGCAGGAATCCCGCAAAAACGGGTTGTATCCGCAGCGCTGCTGACGCATGTATTTCAGCAGGAAATCCGCCGCGCCGTTATACACCGTTTCATCGATTGGGAACGGTGGCGATTCAACTTTTCCGGCGCGAATAAAAAACGTACCGTTTTCAGAAAAATCAGAAAAGTCCAACCGGAATATTTTTCCGAAACTGGCGTAAGCGCCGAAGCTCCTGATTTTATTGCTTTTATGCACCGTTTTTCCGGTTAGCACATCAACAATTTCAAACGATGTAACGGACAGATCTTCTGCTTTGCTGCCCAAAACAGCCACTTTCACGGCATCCAGCGTATAGCCAACCTGATTGATTCTGATCCAGCTTTGCTGTCCGTTTGCGGCTGTAACCAACCCGACGACCAGAATGAAAAGCGAGGTAATGTGTTTCATAATTTTGATTTCCCGATTGATCTCAAACGAAGTTTTCCCATTATCGATTCACAAAAAAAAGATAGGGGTTATTTTGGATTCTGACAACGGTTTCATATAGAAAAAGTAAATGTCTGCGAAGGCAGGAATGACAGGATCATCTCAAAAAACCAAAAACCCGGACTATCGCCCGGGTTTTCGGTTATGTTTCAAAATGTTCGCCACAACTGCTATTGCATTTGCACTTTTGCCGTTTCTTCGCGGATTGAATTGAGCAGGGTAACAAACGGATCGACAAATTTTTGGATGCCTTCTTCCACCAGTTGATCGGTCACTTTTTCCAGATCGATGCCAACTTCCGCCAAATCTTCCAACGCCTGCCGCGCTTCGGTAATGCCATCTTCGATGGTATTGGCAACCAGCTCGCCATGATCGGCAAATGCTTCGATGGTTTGTTCCGGCAACGTATTCACCGTGTCCGGTCCGATCAGCGGCTCAACATACATCACATCGCGATATTCCGGGTTTTTGGTGCTGGTGCTCGCCCACAGCGGACGCTGAACGGCTGCGCCTTTTTCCACCAGTTCCAGCCAATCGCTGCCGGAAAATATCTTTTTGAAATCCTGATAAGCCAGCTTGGCACTCGCAATGGCAACTTTGCCCATCAATTGCTGTGCTTTGTGCGATTTTTTGGCATTTTCCGCAGAATTGACAATGGTTTCCAACTGTTTGTCAACCAAAACATCTATCCGGCTGAGGAAAAAGCTGGCAACCGAACGAATTTTATTCACCGGTTTACCCGCATCAAAACGCCGTTTCAGGGCACGCAAATATGCTTTTGCCACTGCGTTGTAACTGTCTATCGCAAACAATAGCGTTACATTTACGTTGACACCATCAAACAACAACTGTTCGATTGCCGGAACGCCGGCTTCGGTGCCGGGTACTTTGATCATCAAATTCGGGCGGTTGACCGCCTGATACAGCCGGTGCCCTTCGGCGATCGTACCTTCGGTATCATTTGCCAAATGCGGCGATACTTCCAGGCTCACAAACCCATCCAGACCGTCGGATTCATCGAAAACCGGGCGCATCAGATCGCAGGCATCCTGCACGTCCTGCACCGCGAGCACTTCGTAAATTTCTTCGACGGACTTGCCCGCTGCAAACAGTTCGTGAATCTGCTCATCATACGCATTACTGTTGGATATCGCGTTATTGAAAATCGCCGGATTTGAGGTAATTCCGCGCAACCCTTCTTTTTCAACACGGCGGCGCAGCTCGCCATTGCGGATCATTTCCCGCGACAGGTTGTCCAGCCAATAGCTCTGGCCGTAATCTATCAATTTTTTTATTTTTTCCATTCGTGAAGCTCCTTTTGCTAATGTTTTTCGAGATTAATCGTTTGTTCTCACAACGATTCAGTCAAAAATATACCTTTATTTACGGCAATATTTCCGCTCGTTTCAAACATAAAATAAAATTGTCGGGTTATTTGGGAGGCGTTGGAATGAATTCTCGGACGATAAAACTGCGTTTTAAAATCTGGCGTCGTAATCAAATGCCGGCGATTGATCGAGGTTGATAATTCGGTGAGGGCAGGGTTTTCCGTCTTTCGCGGTGGAGGTGCCGCCATCGTATGCACGCGAAATGCCCCAACCGCCGTTCCAGATTTGCCCTTCGTGATTGTGACCAAACAGCAGCACATCAACGCGATGATCAGCCAACACTTCGCGAAATTTGTCAGTATCTTTTAATTGATGAAACATGAGCGGATGAAACGGGTGATGGTGCAAATAAATGATTGTGGCGGCACATTTATTGACGGAATCATGATTCAACAAATCCTGTAAGCGACGCAATTGCGCCTCTCCCAGCTCGCCTTCGGCGAACAAACGATCGTACCAGTGCAATTCTTCCGCCATCGAATCGAGACCGATAAATGCCATATTTTCAATAATATCCAGCTTCGGGTACATCATTTCGGCATCGCCAAAAAACGCTTTTTTGAATTTGGCAACGTTTGCAGAATTGCCCAACGATCCGGGTCCGTAATCGTGATTGCCTGGCACAACCAGTACGGGAAACCCGTTTTCGGTGAGGTGATCGATGTAAAACCGGGCTTTGTCGAATTGCATCGGGTCGGAGCCATTTTCCACCAGATCGCCTGTGATGACCACAACGTAATCCTCCGCCGGTGTTTTGTGGAACACCAACCGGGCGAGCATATCGCGAAACCGCTCTTCCAGATTTTCGTAACCTAAATGTAAATCTGATAAATGGATGATTTTTTTCATGTTACGATCGGTTTGGTTAACGGTTTCTGCAAAGGCAATTCATAAATTTCAACGCAAAAGCAATTCATGAATTGCCGCTACATTATTCCTGCGACGGCGGGAAATGCCCTGGATTCAATTGATGTAACATATGTTTAAACAACAATTTACGCTCGGTGATTGAAACGGTTTCCAATGGAAATCCGAATGCAAACATCCGCGAATTATCCGAAAAAAATATCGCCGCCGGACGCCCGTTTTCAGCGTAGCGCATCACCACTTTACCGAGCGAATCCGCTGGCGCAAAGGCATCGGGCGCTTCCACGCGATAGATTTTTTCGCTGAATTCACTGTTGAATTGCACATTGCTGATGCCGGGAAAAACTGTCGAATCGATGACGGAAACCGAGCCGTTTCGCGCGGCGTGATTGGTCACCCAGCGAATTTTTAGAACATCTTTCGCGAATGCGATATCCGGGTGTTCGCGCTCTTTCCCCTCAACCAAATCGCTGGCAAAATGCGCACCGGAAACAATCAGGCTGCCGCCATTTTGCAGAAAATCTGCAATTTTCGTGCGCAGCGATTGCGGAAACACCTCAAAGTCCGCTGGCTTCCCGGGATGCATCGCCGGCGTAGTTTTCTCCTCACCCAACAGCAAATCGACTACCGGATAATCGCGCAAACTGACCAGCGAATCCCAAATCGCTTCATCACTTACAGACACAAATGAATAGCCCGCATCGCGGATGGCTGCGCCGTGGGCGATCGTAAAATCGTGCGTATTTCCGGCGATCATCTGGGTTTCCAGATTGCTGTGGCTGGCACCGCGTCCCGGCGATTCGTTGCTGATAAACCGCGCACCCGAGTTAAATTCGATCTGGCTGCCGACTGTGGCAATATCCCGGACATCCGGCACGCCTTCATCCCAAAAATCCGCAAACCCTTGTAAATACTGAACTTGAAAACCTGCCGGTGCAGAAATCCGGTCGAATCCGTTGACAATCAGCACCGTTGCCGGACTGTTTTCCATCCGGCAAACCGCCAAAATTTCCGATGGAAAGCTTTCGCCGCCGCTGTTCACCGCCGCAATTTTGAAGCTGTAAATTTTTCCGAACGGCAAATTCGGCAAATAAAATTCCGGTGCTTCGACCAACACGCCGTTGTCAAATCCGCCATCGCCAATGCGCCTGTAAACCAGATATTTTTCGGGCGTTGCGGTCGGCTCCAGCGGATCGGTTTGCGGTCGCCAGCTCAGCCGGACGCCATCGCCGGAAAAAGTCGCCGAAAAATGGGTGACCGGCAGCGGTTGCACCACAAAATCCTGCCCGTTTTGGGTCGCGAGAAATTTGAGCATCGCTTTATAAATCGAGCGGCTGGCATCGAAACGGAATCGCGGATCGAGCGCAAGCTGCATATCCGCAAAATTGTGGTGGGACAACAATTCCAGCAGCGCCGCCGGAACGTTCGGGCGAAACGCCTCGCTGTAATCTTTGTCCCAAATGCTGCGGCGTTTGAATTGCGGGTTGTAATTTTGCCAAATGTCATCGACGATCTGGGTTTGCAGCACATCGCCAAAATCGCGGCTGGCCAGTCGCGAAACGCCATCCGGGAACAAATCGGTGGAATCTGCGCCCTCCACACCAACAATCATCAGCGTGCCAATGGTGCTGCTATCGCCCGTACTGCCCGCGTCCGTGTGGAATGCCAGCGATACATCAATCGGGATGTTCAACCCATTTGCCATGCGATTTTTGTTCGGTCCAAACGGCGCTCCGCGCAGATAATTCACCCACTCTCCCCTGCTCCGGTAATCGTCCACGTAATCATTTTGCCAATCTTCGGTGAGGTTGTAAACCAACGTATCCGGCATGCCCATAGTTTGCAGATAATAGCGCGACCCTTCCATATATCGCGGGCGCCCGCTGGTTTTCCCGTTGCGGGAAACGATGCCAATCCCGCCGCCGAAACGCAGCGCATCCGCCGTAATAACGCCATTTGACGACTCACTTTCGTTGCTCAAAGTTACGGATCCGGCATCCGGATTGATGCCTTTTTCAAACGGAAACGTGCCGAGATAAATCCAGGTGCCGCCGCCAATTTGCTGATTCACAGAAAATTCCGTCGCGCCGCCGCGATGATTCACGGTGTATTTTGCATCCGCCACACTGTTGGGCAACGAGCGATAACTGACATAAACCGCGTATTCGCCGGATTCCGGGATTTCCGGCACCCAGAGCACCGTCGCTGTTTCGGTTGGGCTGGCGGGAAATTGCCAATGGCTGCCCTGCCGGAACGGGTTTTCGCGATCCGAATACGGCAGCTCGCCGATAGCAAATCCGGGCTGCGCAGTCGTCGCTTTCAACACGGTATCGCCGGTGGCGAAAATCATCTGACCACTCCCCTCACCCGCCACGTCAACAATTACTTCGTTGCGCTGCAAATCGCGTTCGCGCGGCATGAATACATTCGCTCCGGCATTTTCCAGCATCGGCAGCAGATACGGCTGCACAAACGATGTCGGTAACAAATCCTCGACAATCTGATACACCCGCGCACGCTGCCATTTCCAGCGATCTTCCGCCGCATCGAAATACCAGCCGTGACTGCCCCACACCGCAATGTGCCGGTTTTGCAGCCCGTTTTCGATTGCAAACGGCTTGCTGAGATTGCGAACAACCGGCGGCTGCTCCGGCAGCGATTTTGGCAATCGCGTCACATCCGGCGGCAATTGCTCGCGATAAAAATTGGGGATCAGTTGTTCAATGGTATATTTTTCGGCGAAAAGATTCAGCGAGAAATCAGCGAATTTTTTACCCAATCGCGCCTGCAATGTTTGGCGCATCCGCGCCACATTTTCCTCGCGAAACGGGATGAAACCGAATTCTTTGTTGAACACGATGTCAATTTTTTTGGCGCTTTCGTCGAAGCGAATCGTATCGATTTTCGCGATGCGACTAACTTCAAACGGGAATTTACCGTCGATGCCATCGCGCAGAAACTGATGCGTCGCCAGATACACCCGCTGTGTTTCACTGTTCAACGCGGCAATTTCATACGGGAATTTTTCAGGAATTTTCACACCGGCGCATCCGGCGAAAATGCTGATTGCAGCAATTGTTGCAAAGAGTTTTGAGTTTATGAAAAGTGTTGCGGGTTTATTTTTACCCCCCTTTGTCCCCCCTTTGTAAGGGGGGAAAGAAGAAAGTCTCCCCTTATCAAGGGGAGATTTAGAGGGTTTTAGCATTCCAGAACCATTTCACAAAACACTCAATTTGATTGGTCAATTTGTAATTTTTCAACTTGATAAACTTCTATTTTTATTGAACATAAACTAAAAAGAACAACAGGTCGTTGAGATAAAAACTAAGATTCCTGCATTCGCAGGAATGACAACGCTTTCATAGAAACAATTTATACAAACAGCGTTTTTCTACTCTTTCAATTTCCGCGATTCGGGGTTCGGCTGCCAATCGCTATCCGGCTCGAAGGTTTCCCACAGCATCCGCGAAACGCTGCGAATCAGCGCATAGCCTTCGTTATCATAATCCCAGCTTTGGTCCTGCTGATTTTTGGTGATCACACAAAATACGTAATCGCCGTGCGGCGCGTTTACCAAAACCACTTCCGAACGTGAGGCATCAACCGCACCCTGTTTGGACGCCGCCTGCACATACGGCGGAATTTGCGACAACGCCTCGCCATTCCAATAAATGCGCGTCAGTGCCCGATACATTTCTTCGCTGGCAGCTTTGGAAACGGCTTTGCCTTCACGAATCTGCACCAATAAACTTGCCATTTCCCGGGGCGTGGTTTGTCCCCAACCGTAAACTTCCCAGTTCGGGCGACGCCCTTCGGTGCGGGAATTCACCCGGGTTTTGCTGTATCCGTGCGCATCCAGCCATTCGTTAATCGCTTCGCCGGTCGCCAGTTTTTGCAACCACAAACTGGCGTGATTGTCGCTGTAAGTGATCATCAGCGAAACAATCGCGTCCAGCGCCAGCTTTTGCCCGTCGCGAAACGACCACAACACTTGCCCGTCATACGGATATTTGATGGAATCCGCGTAATACGCCAGTTCAGATTTGTAATTCAACTCCCCTTTGTCCAGTTTGTCAAAAATCTTAAGCAAAATGGGCACTTTGATCATACTGGCGGTGGGAAACAACGTATCTGCATTAATTTCAATGGTTTCGCCTGTTTTCAGATGGCGAACGTAAATGCCCACGTCACCGTGAAAATTTTTTGCCAGCACTTCCAGCTTGCTTTTCAAATCGCTGTTTTTTGATCCCTGATTGGGAATCACACCCGCAATCAACACTGCGAGCAGGCAAAGCGGTATCAGCCATTTTAACTTCATTTTATCTCCACATTAGTCTGGTTGAACGTCGATTTCCGGCGGCGGCGAGCAACAGGTTTGCCGGTTTTATTCTGACGATTTTTCGCAAAAATACCGTTTATTTGCAAAACAATCAAGCCACTTTGCACCCAAAATCAATACAAAAGCGGTATTTGATTGATCGGCAGCCGCAGCGCATCGTATATTTCCGGGGAAAATCGGGCAAAACTTACGGCTGAACGCAGATGAAATTTTCGCAAAAATCCGGTCACAAACCTATCGATTTGATGAATCCCCTCAAATTAACTGCGTCGAATGTTGGCTTTTTGATCTCTATCGCCATGTTTTTTTGCAGCGCTGCAATTGCGCAAGTTACCGTTCACGGCGATAAATCGCTACCGCACGATCTCGAATTACGCAAATATTTCCCCCAAAAAATTAACCATTTGGCACAGCCTTACGATGTCACATTTTATCATTTAAAATTGGATGTTCGTCCGGATGTGCAGCAAATTGCCGGATCGGTACAAATCGACGGATTTAGCCAAGCAGCCAATTTGCGTGATTTAGCGATTGATTTATACGACAACATGATTGTCGATTCAGTAACGGCAAACGGTGTGTCGCTCCAATTTTCGCGAGTGGTTCAGCAGATGGTTGTGCAATTGCCGCAGGCGTTGTCCGCCGGAGAACGATTTTCGATCACCGTGCATTATCGCGGCAATCCGCAGCGCATCGGTTTCGGCTCGTTCAACTGGACGGAATCGAACGGAACGCCGCGCATCTGGACACTCAGCGAACCGTATGGTGCGCCAACCTGGTGGCCGTGTAAAGATGATCCGGCGGACAAAGCCGATTCTGTTTTTCTGGACATCACCGTTCCGGAAAATCTGGTGGCAGCGTCCAACGGATCGCTGGTTCGCGCGGACATTGCACCAAATCAAAGAAAAACATGGGTTTGGAAAACGCGATACCCGATCAGTACATATCTGGTTGTGCTGGCAATTGCCGATTATACGCGGTATTCGGACACCTATTTTTCCGGCGGCGCGGAAATGCCCGTCGAATATTTTGTCTATCCCGAATTGCTGGACGCGGCGCAAATTGATTTTGCACCCACGATTGACATGCTCAGCGCGTTTTCCGCGCTGTTTGGCGAATACCCGTTTTTCAGCGAAAAATACGGGATGGCGTCGGTGACCAGCGGCGCATCGATGGAGCACCAGACGCTCACCACGCTGGCGGCGCGACACATCAACGGCGCGCACACCGGCGAATGGGCAATTGCTCATGAGCTGGCACACCACTGGTTCGGCGATTTGATCACGCTAAAAAATTGGCCGGATATTTGGCTGCACGAAGGTTTCGCCAGCTATTGCGAAGCGCTTTGGGAAGAATCCGCACGCGGCGATTCCGCGTATGTTTCAGCAATGCGAAACATGGATCCGGGATCGTTCAGCGGAACGGTAGTGGTAACCGACACCGTCAACCTGCCGGTAATGTTCAGCGCAACGGTATATCGAAAAGGCGCGTGGGTGCTGCACATGCTGCGTGGTGTGCTCGGCGATGCCGTTTTTTTCGATGCGCTCAACGCTTTCGCCACCGATCCGCGCTGGCAATTCGGCAACGCAACCACCCTCGATTTTGTGCGAACCTGCGAACAAATCAGCGGAAAAGATCTGACCTGGTTTTTTGAACAATGGCTGTTTCGGGTGGGGCGACCGGTTTACGATTACCATTGGGACGTTTCCGGCGATGCTGCGCCCTATCAAACAACGCTGCGCATCGACCAAATGAATTCGCAGCCGTACGAGAATAATCTGCCCTATAGGATGCCGCTGCAAGTGCGGCTTTCAGCCGGAAATGAAACGCAAACCGTGACAATTTGGGACAGTTTGCCGGAACAACAATTTGTGTTTGAAACGGATTTTTCACCTGCGAATCTGGAAATTGATCCTGATAATTGGGTGCTCAAACGCCTGATTTTCAATGGCGGGAATATTTCCAGCATTCCGCGTGGCTTCGAAATTGCCCAAAATTTCCCGAATCCATTTAACGGTACAACGATCATTCGATATGGCATTTTGCGCCGAACTGCCGTCACCGTCACGATTTTCAATGTGCGCGGGCAGCAGGTTTTCGCACAAAGCTTGCCGCCACAAGTGGTTGGATTTTATGATTTTATCTGGGATGGAAAGGACAACAACGGTCGCGATTTACCGTCAGGAATTTATTATTACCAATTTAGCGACGGGAATAGTTCCGCCGCTAAAAAGTTGGTTTTGGTTCGGTAATTCAAAAACAGAAACTTACTCGTAAATCAAATATTTTTGGCGAACCACCAGAAAATTTTCCAGATCATCCTGCCAGCTATCGATCAGTTTATTCATATCTTCGCCATTTTGGATGGCCAGCCGGATCTTGTCAGTGCCGCAAAGCCGGTCAAAATGCGCCACACGAAATTCCAGGCTATCCGAATAAAGCTGGTAAATGGCGTTAATAATGTGAATCCCCGTTCGGTACGGCTGGAACGCGTTCCGGTCGGTCACGTTCAACCGAACCGCGCCGCATTCGCGATCCCGCAATTTGGGATTGGTTGCAGCGCCGGGAATCGGGATCGGCGTAAATGTTGTATCTACGAAAGTTACGCCGCGTAATTTGAGTGCATTCAACTTGTCAGCCAATTCTTTTCCGTTCACCCACGGTGCACCGATATGTTCAAACGGCGTCGGTGTGCCGCGTCCTTCGGAAAAATTGGTGCCTTCGATCAAACAGGTGCCGGGATAAGTGGTTTCCGCCAACAGCGACGGCATGTTCGGCGATGGCTTGATAAACCGCTGCCCCGTTTCATCGAACCACATGTTGCGTTTCCAGTTTTTCATTGGAATAATGGTCAAATCCGCATACAGCCCATCGCCCAGCCAGCCTTCGCCGTTGAACATTTTTGCCAATTCGCCAACCGTCATGCCGTGGCGAACGGGCATCGGGAATCGCCCGACAAATGTGGCAAATGCCGTATCCAGAATATTACCTTCCACCAATGAACCGGTGATCGGATTGGGGCGATCGAGCACCACAAACGGTTTTCCAAATTCTGCGGCGGCTTCCATCGCGTACGCCATTGTGTAAATGTAGGTGTAATATCGCGCACCGATATCCTGAATATCAAAAACGAGCACATCCACATTTTCCATCATTTCTGCGGTAGGTTTGCGGGTTTGCCCGTAAAGGCTGTAAATAGGAACATCGTTGAGCGGATCGGATTTGGTGTAAATCGGCGCACCGTCTTCCGCCTGTCCGCGAATGCCGTGTTCCGGACCGAACATTGCGGTTACGGTTACATCCGGTAAGTTATTGATAATATCGAAGATATACGCATTATTTGCATCGTATGCGGTGTGGTTGGTGACGATGCCAACACGTTTTCCGGCGAACAGCTCGGTAAATTCCGCAACGCGATCGAGTCCGGTTTGCACGGTTTGGGTTGCCGCCGGTTGCTGTTTTTCGCAACCAAAAATCAGCGCCAATGCGAAAACGGAAATCCAACAAAATCGCAACATGTTTTTTCCTTCCGTTGATGTTGTATCTGAAAATTTCGGCACAAAAAAGTGGATGAGTGCCGATATTTCGTGATTTTTATCGTTGTCTGAAATTAAAAATGTTGCATTGAAAAATAAAATGCTAATTAACTGATTTCTGTGCCAAACTGTTCAAATCGGTGCGTTTATCGCCCAAAAAGCGATTTCCATTCGTTTTACAACCAATATTTGCTAATTTACAGGTGGAAAACACAAGCCGTTTTTGCGCATTTTATATGCTGCATTTATTGACAGGATTGGAATTAAATGACGAAAGATGCAAAACCAGTTTTTATCGGTGTGGACGGTGGCGGCACCAAAACGACAGCCGTTTTGACAACCGCGGACGGTTCAATATTCCGGACATGCCGGACAGGCGCGTGCAATGTTGCTGTGCTGAAGACAGATGCGGTCGCCGCTATTATTGAATCGATTCTGGATATTTTGTTGAAAGAAATCCCCCGAGAATCGATCGGTAACGCAGTTTTTGCATTCGCCGGCGCCGGCAGAGCCAAAGAGCGGGAAAACGTGCGCCAAATTATCAGCACCGCCGGGGTTCGCCAATTTTCGATTTTAACGGATGCGGAAATTTTGTATCATGCAACGCTCGGCAATATGTCCGGCATTTTGCTGTCTGCGGGAACCGGCTCGATCTGCCTTGTTCGTGGCAGCGATGGCGCGTTCAAACAAATCGGCGGGCGCGGCTATTTGCTCGGCGACGAAGGCAGTGGATTTGACATCGGCAACCGGGCAATCCGCAAATCCATCCGCGATGCGGAGGACGGAAACGCCATCAGCGAATTGACACGCAAACTATTGGAATTTTATAACTTACAGCAACCGGAAGAATTGGTGAGCATCATTTACACTGCAGCCAACCCGCCAAATGTAGTCGCATCGTGCGCAAAGCTGGTTTGCGATTTGGCAGAATCCGGTGAACCGGATGCCAAAACGATTGTTGATGGCGCGGCAAAATCGCTGCTGGCGTTGTTCAAACATGCCACCGAACATCTCCCAAAAATGTCCGAATATCCGATGGCTTTGGCCGGCAGCGTGTTGTCGGACGGCTCAATTGTCAGCCAACGGTTCAAAAAATTGCTCCGTAAAGCGGCGTTACCGGTTCAAATCATCGCAGAAAGTATGCCACCCGCTGCCGCTGCCGCCCGAAGCGCAATGCTCGACGCCGGTATGCATCCGCCACCCGGACTAATCACAAAATTATCGCAAGCGACATTTGAATAAACAACCATATTTTACGCTTTAGAGGAATCCATGAGCAACGGGAAATATCAAATCAAATCTGTAAAAACCTGGGTCGAAGACTTGCAACTCACCCGACCATACACCATCGCATACAAAACGGTCGATGCTGTTGAGAACGCATTTGTGCAGATCGAAACCGGCGCCGGCATCACCGGGATCGGGGCGGCATCACCGGGACCGTATGTCACCGGCGAAACGTTTGAGATGTGCCAGAACGCGCTTCAGCAACACGCCGAAGCATTGCTGTTGGGGAAAGATATCCGCGAATATGTGAATATCAGCAGAACCCAAATTGAGCAATTGCCCAAAACACCCGGCGCTCGCGCAGCCGTCGATATTGCGTTATTTGATGCACTTGCGCAACATTTTGATTTACCGCTGGCAAAATTTTTGGGGCAATCGCACCGCGAAATCCCGACCTCGATCACCATCGGCATCAAACCCAATATTTACGAAACGCTCGCCGAAGCGGATGAATATTTGGGACGCGGTTTCCGCATTATCAAATTGAAAATCGGGATCAATGTGGATCAGGATATCGAAACCACCAGCAAATTGTTCGAGCTGGTTGGCAAAAAAATGAAAATCCGCGTCGATGCCAATCAGGGATATTCCCCGGCACAATTGACCAAATATTACAACGCCACAAAAAATTTGGGATTGGATTTGATCGAGCAACCGGTTCCCAAAGAAAAACCGGAATTGATGCAAGAAGTTGACGCAGCTGTTCGTGCGGTTTGCGCAGCGGACGAAAGCATTCAATCCCCCGGCGATGCGTTAAAACTGGCTGCCCAACCGCAGCCGTTCGGCATTTACAACATCAAATTAATGAAATGCGGCGGTGTTTATCCGGCAATGCAAATCGCCGAAATTGCGCGACTTGCCGGCATTTCACTGATGTGGGGCTGCATGGATGAAAGCATTGTGAGCATCAGCGCAGCGTTGCATACGGCGTTCGCCAGCCCGGCAACCAAATATCTGGATCTGGACGGCAGTCTCGATCTCGCCCGCGATATCGTTTCCGGTGGATTTACCATCAAAGACGGGATGATGTCCATTTCCGATAAACCCGGATTAGGCGTTCAACGTTTGTAATACAGCATCACATTTTCTTTGAACATCAGGCGGGAATTTTTCCCGCCTTTTTTGTCGAAAAATTTTTATTTTTTTGAAACTTTTATAGCCAATTATCGTCTTACTCCCCATCTGAGCCGCCTACCAGATTCGTTTTTACCCGATATTTTATTGGTTAACAATTTCATTCAATTTTGAAAATTTCACCGCCTGTGTATCAAAATATCATCAAACCTAAATGGGAGTTTTTATGATGCAACAGCGTTTCAACAGATCTGCCGGCGTGCTTGCACTGCTGATGCTGCTCGGTTCGTTTTCCGTTTTCGCACAAACGAACCTCACTCAACTGCGGGTCAGCCCACACGCAAGTGTTTCACAAACAATTGGTTTTACTGAAATTACAATCGATTATCATCGCCCGGCTGTGAATAATCGGCAAGTGTGGGGCGGGCTGGTGCCTTATGGGATGGCACCGGGTCAACCGTTCAATTTTAACAAACCGTTCCCCTGGCGAGCAGGTGCAAACGAAAACACTACCATTACGTTTTCGACAGATGTTACCGTAAACGGCGCTCAAATACCTGCCGGAAAATACGGTTTACACATGCTCCCCGTCGAAAATGGCGAGTGGACAATTATTTTTAACAAAGATAACGCATCGTGGGGCAGCTTCTTTTATGATGAAAAACAGGATCAGGCACGGGTTAAAACCAAACCGGTTTCCGCACCCTTCAGTGAATGGCTGTATTACGGTTTCGAAAATCTATCCCAAAATTCTGCTGTTGGCTATTTGCACTGGGCGGAATTGAAAGTGCCGTTTACGGTGGAAATCGATTTGCACGAGACTGTTTTGGCGAGCTATCGTGAACAATTAACCAATTTGGCAGGGTTCAACTGGCAAGCGTGGATGCAAGCTGCCAATTATTGTGCCCAAAACAAAATTAATCAGGCAGAAGGACTGGTTTGGATTGAAAATTCGGTTGCCAGAAACCGCGATGTGCGAAATCTTGCGATCAAAGCTGTGTTGCTGGAGCAAACCGGAAAATCGGCTGAATCGAAAAAGGTTGAAAAAGAAACCCTGGAATTAGCCAAAAATACGGATATCGAAGCCGATTTGAATACTGCGGGTTACAACTTTTTATTTAATAATAAAACAGAGCAGGCGATCGAAATTTTCAAATTGAATATTAAAAAGCACCCAGATTCGTGGAATGTTTACGACAGTCTTGCGGAAGCGTATCAACAACAGGGCAATACTTCTGAGTCCATCAAACTGTATCAAAAAGCAATGGCAATGGCGCCGGATGGGCAAAAAAACCGAATCCAGAATGCCATCAACAGCCAAATGAACTAATTTAGCCATCTCCTCAGCGATGCTCCGGCGATTTCCATATTTGTCGGAGCGTCGTTCTTTTTCGCCAACATATTGATTTTTATCGGATTAGTTCGAGATTTTGTCTAATTCTTCCTCTTTGACCCACACCCTTGCGTAACGCACACCCGTTTTTTCGTCAACATAAATTTTATCGGCATCATCCGGAACGCTGTTCCCGAAAACCGGTATTCGTTTATATCCGTTACAACATTTTTCTGCATCACTTTTGTTGGACCACACGTGGTTCCTTGAACGGCAAAAATACATGAGCATAACCTCCATGTTATGTTCGATTGTTAAATTATTCATGTCAATTAATGCGAGTTTACTACGGAGAAAAGCCGCAATTTCAGCTGAAACAAAAATTTATACCCTTTTCGGCTGAGCTATAATTATTCGGTATAGTTTTTTACAACTTTAAGAGAAATATTTTCCAAAAATTTCGTTTGTGACAATCTGATCCGATGTTATAATTAGACCGATTCGAAAAAACAAAGCGAGCTAACTGCTGGGTAAATAAAGGCGTTATCTGATGATTTTCAACTACTTACGATATTTATTTTTACTGTCATCCGTGTTGGTGTTCGGCTGTGCAGACACCAGTCCGGATATTTTTGTGGAAGTTCATGGACAGGTTTTGGCAACAGACGCGGTAATTAAGGCATATCGAAACTCAGATGAATTCAAAACACAAAAAGAGGTTCAGCGACAATCGCTGATTAAATTTGTGAATGAAAAATTTGTTGGGGATTTGCTGTTTCGGGTTGCGGGATACGAACAACATCTGGAAAAAAATCCCGAGGTTCAAACGATGTTGCAGAACCGGAAACGGCATTTGCTCATCGGAAAAAACGGCGTGCTATTTCAGTCGATTGTCCCCGCCAACATCGAAATTTCAGAAGAGGAATTAACAGCGTTTTATATCAAAAACAGGCTTGAATTGCGGGTGAATCATATTCGGGTTCAATCATTAGCGCTGGCAGATTCGCTGTATCAACTATTAAAAAATGGCGAAAATTTTGAGCAACTGGCGCAAAATTATGCACACAATTATCGGGTAAACGAATTTTTTGGTATCGGCGAGCGCGATCCGATTTATGAAATGGCAGCATTCGAATTGGCTGTCGGAGAGATTTCCAAACCTTTTAAAAATGCCAACGGATATTTTATTATCAAATTGCTGGAATCCCGCGAACGCCAATTGCCGCCATTTGAAAGCGTTCGGGACAGCCTGAGTGAGCAATTCGCCGGGATAAAAAAAGCATTATTCATGAGCAGTTATTTTGAGGATCTTCACCGGCAATTTAACGAAAAATATAACGATAAAGTGTTACAGGAAATTTGCCGGACATTTGAAAACAGAAACGGCGATTACAAATTGAATTCTCAGCGATTGCGGAAATTTTTGGATGAACCCGCCATCACCAGCGACGCCGGGCAAAAAACAGTGGCTGATCTGGTCACATTTTATGAATCAATGTCTCGGGAAGCGAGTTTTCCCATCCTGCAACTTGCGGATGCACACGCTCTGGCACGAATGACAATTGAGTCTGATTTGATGTTTCACGATGTCCTTTTGCGCGGATTAGACAAACACGAACATTTTGACGCAGCAATGAGATCTTTACAGGATAGCCTTGTTGAAGCACAATATTATCAACAGTTTATCGCAGATAAAATTAGCGTGACTGATGCAGATATTCAGGGATACTACGGCGAGCATTTTGACACATTCAAACAAATGCAAAAATCTGCGGCATTTGCGCGAATCCGCCAAATTTTAGAAGATGAACAAACAAAAAAAGCTGTTGATGATGTCACCAAACAGCTTCGTAAATTGTTTATTATTCGTTTTAATTCAATGGCAATTCAACGCTCGCTGAATGAGTTAAACAGCGAAAAACGCGGGCTTGCCCAAAAATTTTAGCTCACATCAAATTTGTGGCGAATAATTTTTGCTTCTTTCATAAAAACCACATCTTCGCTGATATTGGTAGACAAATCGCCAACCCTTTCCAGCGACCGCACTACCCGGGCAATCGCAAATCCTTCCCGGATTTTATCATGATCTTTTTGCAACGATCCAATGGTATTTGCAACAATCCGATCATAAAATTCATCCACATCGTTATCCATTGCACACACTTTTCGAGCCAAATCCGAATCCTGATGCACAAATGCACTCACCGCATCGTGGAGCATTTTACAGGCGATTTCACTCATTTGAGAAATATCACCGATGGCGCTCACCAACGGCGTTGTGCCCAATTCGATCACCGTGTTGGCAATATTTACCGCATGATCGCCGATTCGTTCGAGATCGTTGTTCATTTTCAATCCGCCAACGATAAAGCGCAAATCGATAGCAACCGGTTGTTGCAGAGCAAGCAACGTCAAAATCTGATCTTCGATGTTCACTTCCATCCGGTCGATTTCGTTATCGCGGGCTTTTACCTGCTCAGCAAGCGCTACGTCGCTGCGTTCGAGCGCGACAATTGCCTGGCGAATGCTGTGCTCAACCTCATTCGCCAAAAAAATGAGGTCTTTTTTGATATTTTCTAATAAATGTTGAAATTTTTCTTTCATATTCTCTTCACCCGTAAACGTGTTTAAGTACAGCATTTTATTTCGAAAAAGATGGTTTTTCGCAAAATATATTTAAACTATTTTGACGCATCATCCCTTTTTTCCGTCATTTCATGCAAGTTGCAATTTAATAAAATATAATCGCTTAGATATATTTTATTCAAAAAAAAAGATCAACCGAAACGTCCGGTGATGTAATCTTCTGTCATTTTGATGGACGGATTTGTAAAGATTTTTTTCGTTTTATCGAATTCGATCAACTCGCCGAGCATCATAAATGCGGTGTAATCGGAAATCCGCGCAGCCTGTTGCATGTTGTGCGTTACGATCACAATTGTGTAATCTTTCTTCAATTCGTCGATCGTTTCTTCAATTTTTCCGGTGGAAATGGGATCGAGTGCGGAAGCCGGTTCGTCCATCAAAATAATTTCCGGTTTGTTGGCGAGCGTCCGGGCGATACACAACCGCTGTTGCTGCCCACCGGATAAATCCAGCGCAGAATTCGACAACCGGTCTTTCACTTCTTTCCATAAATCCGCCTGTGTCAGCGACGATTCGACAATTTCATCCAGTTCCGCTTTGTTGGTGATTCCATTTACTTTGGGACCAAACGACACATTTTCCCAAATGCTCATCGGGAACGGATTTGATTTTTGGAAAACCATACCCACCCGTTTGCGCAACTCTTCCAGCCGGATACCTTTGGCAAAAATATCTTGCCCTTCGATGAGCACTTTGCCTTCCAGATAAACGCCGGGAATCAGGTCGTTCATTCGATTGAAACAGCGCAACAATGTCGATTTCCCACAACCGGACGGCCCGATAAATGCCGTCACTTTTTTGTAAGGAATCTTCATGTTGATTTTTTTCAACGAATGCGCGGTTGGATTATAATAAAAATCGAGGTCTTTTGTCTCAATTGAAATCCGCTCATTCGCTGCAGTTTGCGAGTTTGTCGATTGGTTCCCCGGTTCCATTTGGGTTGGGGGTTTCACTTTTTCACCCATTTGATCAACCATTACGATCATCTCTCTTCTCTGATTAAAACGTTGATGTTTTGAATTTTTTTCTCAAATTATTGCGCACATAAATGGCAATCAGGTTCAGTAAAATAACGATCAGAATCAGCAGTAGTGCGGTGCTGTAAACCATTGGTTTTGCTGCTTCTACGTTAGGCGATTGAAACCCGACATCGTAGATATGAAAACCGAGGTGCATAAATTTGCGATCCAGGTGCAGGAACGGAAACGTTCCGTCCAGCGCCAAAGTGGGTGCCAGTTTTACGACACCGGTGATCATCAGCGGTGCAACTTCGCCGGCGCCACGGCTGATTGCCAAAATTAATCCGGTGAGAATACCGGGCATGGCGTTTGGCAGCACCACTTTGCGAATCATCTGCCAGCGGGTGGAGCCGAGTGCCAACGCGCCTTCTTTGTTGGCTCGCGGTACTGCCAGCAAGCCTTCTTCCGTTGCGACCACCACTACCGGCAGCGTCAGCAATGCCAGCGTTAGCGATGCCCACAAAATACCCCCGGTGCCAAAAGTTGGCTCGGGCAATTTATCGCTGAAGAAAAACTGATCGATACCGCCACCGACAAAATACACAAAAAATCCCAACCCGAACACCCCGAAAACGATTGACGGCACACCGGCAAGGTTATTCACAGAGAGCCGGATAAAACGGGTGACCGGTCCCTGTTTGGCGTATTCGTTGAGGTAGATGGCTGCCATCACGCCAAACGGCACAACCGCAATAGACATGAGAATTACCATCATCACCGTGCCAAAAATTGCCGGAAAAACGCCGCCTTCGGTATTGGATTCGCGCGGATCGTCCGCAACAAATTCCCAAACTTTGCCCAGATAATGCCAGCTTTTGGCAAAAATACCCATGGAATTTGGGAGATAAAATCGCACAACTTCTGAAAGCTGGATGTTTTTCTCGCGCCCATCAGCGGTGGTTGTAACCACATAAATTTCCCGTTCTCTGGTGATCAATTCAGTCAGGCGGTCTGTGAGTAGTTGATATTCGGTAGCAATTTCCTGCTCCATTTTTTCCGCTTCCACCTGCAAATCCGCCAGCCGTTTTTGCCCTGTAGTGGTGCGCCCTTCTGCCGAAAGGCTCAGAATATTAATTTCGCGCTGCAACTGGGTCAATGGTTCCGAGAGGAGCGCCAACTGATGTTTCAGGTCTTCCACTGTTTCGCGCATTTCGACGGCGGCTTCATGTGCTTCGCCGGTTTGTTCAATCAAATTGGCATTTTGCTGATCAAATTTTTTGTCGAGAAAATGGAGCTCTGAAATCGTGCCATAAAAATTACCGTATTCCAGTCGTTCAAAAACAACGGCCTTTTCCGGACGGGTTTCGCTTTGCACTTCCGGTTTTTTGAGCCATTTGAAATCCAGTCCGTATAAATCGCGGTTACCGATTTTCAACTGAAACCGGTCCAGCATGTAATATGTGCCGTCCTCGTTAAAAAATTTGTCTGTTTTTTCTTCCCATTGCTCGCCCATATATTTTTCGCCATCGGTCATGGTTACTGCCACAACATCGCGGGGCCAGAAAAACCCAAGACCTTTAACGAGAATAATTACGACAATCCACGCGACCATCATCAGGGATAGCAACAAACCGAGGCTGGCTGCAAAAATATAGGAATCGCCTTTTTGCCGAAAATAACTAATTCTACGTTCCATAATTCCTCAAATTATCCAAAATCTCATTTTCATTTTATGTGAATCTGTTTCGCTAAGCCGAATCAGAACCGGGCATATTTTTTCCGGAGCCGGTCGCCGATCAGCGACGACACCGTATTCAACACAAACGTGAATAAAAAGAGCAGCAGCGCGGTGAAAAACAACACGCGATACAGCGTTCCGCCAACTGGCGCTTCGGGAATTTCAACGGCAATATTGGCGCTCATCGCCCGGAAGCCGTTGAACGGGCTAATATCGAGAATCGGTGTGTTACCGGTGGCCATCAGCACAATCATCGTTTCGCCAACGGCGCGACCCAAACCCAGCATGATTGCCGCAAAAATGCCGCCGGAAGCCGCCGGAAGCACCACCCGTCGAACCGTTTGCCAGCGCGAAGCTCCCAACGCCAGCGATGCGGATGTGAGCGATTTGGGCACGTTTGCCAATGAATCTTCCGCCACTGTAAAAATAATCGGGATAACCGCAAAGCCCAGTGCAAACCCGACGATCAGGCTATTACGGGTTTCGTAAGTAATATTGAAGCTGGAATACAGCCACTGTTGGAAATTACCTGCAAAAAACCAGCCTTCCATTGTTGTGCCAAAATTATACGACAGCCAATATGCCAGCAGCACAAAAGGCACCATGAACGCCATTTCCCAGCCGGCGGGAATTTTTACCCGTCGATCTTCCGGGATCAACCACCAAACAAACACACCCAGCGCAAACGCAACCGGCAGCCAGAATGTGAACAGCATCACCGTCATCAAATGGTCCTCAAAAACCGGTGAAAAATACAGTCCGGCAAGAAATCCGATAACAACACTCGGCAGCGCAGCCATAATCTCGACGGTGGGCTTAACCACCCGCGCCATCCAGTCCGGTGAGAATTGGGAAACATAAACCGCAGCCAATATTGCCAACGGAATAGAGAAAAGCATCGCATAAATGGTGCCTTTCAGCGTTCCGAAGATTACCGGAATGAGGCTCAATTTGGGTTCGAATTCATCGCTGCCGCCGGTTGATTGCCACACAAATTCCGGTTGCGGATAGCCTTCGTACCACACTTTTCCAAAAAGGGTTTTGACAGTCGTTTCCGGATGCGGGTTATCCAGCGCGAAGAAGCTAAAACGGTGTTTTTGATCGACCAGCACAATCCCATTCGATTTTGGCGAAAAAGCACTGGCAGCTACCGGGTTTTCGCTTTCGAGAAATGACAACTGGGTTTGGCCCGATGTTGAGTAATGCAGTTTTGCCGCACCGTGCGAATCGATGGTTAAAAAGTTGCGGTTCCGCGATGACATTTCCATGATTGTCACCGGGTTTTGGTGCGATGCAAAGGTATGTATTTTCTGAAACTTAAACAGGTTATTTGGCGTGCGAACCGGAAACCAGACTTCCACCGTACCGGTCGTCGAGCCGATCGCCAATGCCTGATCGCCCAGCAAATAGCCGAGTGCGGTAATCTGCTGGTTATCAGACTGCCACTCATCTTTTAATTGGATAGATTCGTAATCGCTGATGTCGTACCATTGCAAATTGCCGTTACGATGCCCGATCACCAGATTTTCGCCATTGTGGCTGGTGGTAATTGCGGTGATCCGTGCGCCGTCCAATTTTTTATTGAAAGAATCATGGAAAAACTCTTCCTCATCGTCGGCGTCGTAAATCCGTAAATGCAATTCATTATTTTGATCGACATAAGCCCAAAACCGTGATAAATCCTCATTTTGGACAAATGACAACCCGACAATTTGCGTTTTGCTGCTATCAGCAGCCGGGGGCGTTTGCCAGGTTTCGAGCTCCTCAAATGATGGAACGATTTCGCGTGCCGCATCTTGGCTGTATTTTGGCGTCATCTCAATTTCGGCCGTAATAACTCGCCCGGAATCCGTGCCCACAGCAAACACTTCGCGGGTCAGGTTACCTTTTACGGCGCACAAAATCCGTTCGTCTCCAATTAACGAAAGCTGTTGTTCCATCAACAACTGGTTGTCTTTCAAGCGATAAAATCGAATCAAACCGTTTTCATCGATCATATACCCGACTTCCTGATACGCATCGATCCCGGTCAGCAGCACCCGGCTTTCAGCGCTTCCGGCGGGAATAGAAAACATCTCTTCCACAGATGCGCTTTTTGCGAGCGGAAGACTTTGGTACAGCAAAAACAGCAAAATTGCCGAAATGCTAATAATGATGCCGTAACCGCCGGCTGTAATCATTCGTCGCGCCCAGCGATCAGCGCGATACACTTTTTGATAATGGGAATCGCGGTCGGCTTTGTTGTCGGAAAAGGATGATTTTGGTTCCGTTTGATTACTCATTTCTGAACTACGTTAAGTTAATATTAACAATCGTTTATCATTTTTAAATTTTACCCTCAGAACTGGTACGGACACCAGCCTGAGGGTAAACATTTGACAATTGGAACAAACCGATTTTTTTATTTACAGAGCTTATGAACCGGATTCCAACATTTGGAGTTGTTCCATAACAACATCATAAGATAAAGGCAGATAACCATCTTTCACCACAATTTCCTGACCTTCATAACTCAACACAAATTTCAGGAATTCCTTCACCAACGGATCGAGGGGCTTGGTGGGCGATTTCACGATGTAGAGATAAAGATAGCGGGATAGCGGATAGTCGCCGTTGAGTACGTTTTCGTAGCTGCCATCGTAAACTTTGTCACCTTTTTTGTCGCTCAAAGCCAGGGTTTTAACACCGGATGTTTTGTATCCGATACCGCTGTAACCCATCGCAAATTTGTCTTCGGTGATGCCCTGAACCACAGATGCGGAGCCGGGCTGCTCTTTTACGGCATCTTTAAAATCGCCTTTTTTGAGCGCTTCATCTTTAAAATAACCGTATGTGCCGCTGGCGGAGTTACGACCGAACAGCCGGATCGGCTGGTTTGCCCATTCGCCGGTCAACCCCAAACCACCCCAGGTTACGATATCTTCAGCGATGCCGCGTTTCCGGTTTTTGGAGAAAACCGCGTCCACTTCGTCCAATGAGAGCGATTTCAAAGGATTGTCTTTGTGAACAAAAACCGCCAGCGCATCCAGCGATGTGCGGATTTCGGTGGGTTTGAACCCGTATTTTTTCTCGAACGAATCGATTTCTTTGGACTTCATCGGGCGGGACATCGGGCCGAATTGCGCGGTGCCTTCGATGAGTGCCGGCGGTGCGGTCGAAGATCCTTTACCTTCGATCTGCACATTCACAAGCGGATAGTGTTTACGAAAACCTTCCAACCACAGGGTCATCAGGTTGTTCATCGTATCGGAACCGATACTGTTGGCATTTCCGCTAACACCGGTCGCCTTTTTGTACTTCGGAATGCGTTCGTCAACTTTGGTTTCTGCGGACGCACTATACATGCCCAATGTGGCAATCATCAGCACAGCCAGCAGAATTTTGTTTGCATTGTTCTTTTTCATTTTGCCTCCTTTTGTAGACGTATTGTTTTTTAGTTTCTCAATGCGCCCAAAAATTAGTATTTCAATGTTGCATTTCTGTTACAAGTCCGTTGCAATGGCAATGTATTTTTCATCACAAATTAACAGTGAACTGGGAACGGATTTTGAAAATACTGTCCGCGCCATCGGCTGCAGGCATCTCTATTTCACCATTTAGCTGGATGCGCGTATTTTTTCCAAAATAGAATTCCGGGCCAAAACGCACGTAAGATGCTTCATCTTTTTCAACATCGCCATTCGGATCGATAAATGAAAAACCGGCGGCAAAACCAATACCGTCAATTCCGCCAAAATTCTCATTCGCCGATGCCAGTTTTTTCATCCAGCGACCGGTCAAATCCAGCAGCATAAAACTGGTGTTATCTGCCGATCCGATAAAATCTTTGCTGACGGAGCCAAAAACCGCACCGCCTTCGATATCGAGTCCAGCATCTTTCAGATAAAATCCAAAATCCGGCGCGATCGCGGTTACGGTGCCCGTATTATCCAGCGAATCCACTGCGATTTCATTACCGAGCGTGTTGCTCACAGCAGAAATGCCGATTTCGATAGCTTCGCTCAGTTCCACATCCAATCGTCCGGCGAACATTTTGCCATTGTTAATGTCATCCGATTTGGTTGATCCTGCAGTTTCGCGAATGCCTTCACCCGCACCGTTGGAATAGTTAATTGCAAATCCCGCTTTTTCGCCAAGTTCACCACCAATTTCCACACCGACATGGCGGGCGGAAAGCAACATGCCGTCCAAAAACCCGGCGACAGCGCTTCGCTCTACCAACAGCAATTTCCCGGAGGAACGCTTGAATTCTTCACGCCAAACCGGTACTTTGAATTGCCCGAAGCGAAAATACCCTTCGCCAAATAATTTGATCTCGCCTTCCGCATCTTTTAACACGGGTGCGTTATCGCGAATGTCAAATTGAATTTTACCGCTGACAAAATCCGTCATTTTGACGCTGGTCTGCAACCGGACCCGGCGCATCCGGAATCCCTGATTGGTTCTGCCGGCATCTGCGTCTGTATTGGAATCATATAAATGTTGCATTTGCACACGCCCGCTAAA
Organism: Calditrichia bacterium; assembly: GCA_020634975.1. Taxonomy (NCBI): domain Bacteria; kingdom Pseudomonadati; phylum Calditrichota; class Calditrichia; species Calditrichia bacterium. The sequence goes on from JACKAQ010000003.1 coordinate 237,346, forward strand.
CGACCATTTTTTTGCGTTTTTAATTTCGATATCATCTGCCAACAACGTGTGATTAATGAAGAAAAACAGTACCAAACTCAACAGCCACTTCGTCCCGGATAAACGCATACATCCTCCATCTGATAAAATTATGTTAATTTGCGAATATTTTGTCTTTCGCTCAGTTAATGTTACAAGCGTTGCAATTATAACCTTTTGTATGTTACAATCATGTTACAAGCCAACTAACAATCAATGACGATATTTGAAAATGTTCCGGAGGGAGTGTGTTGCAAAAAAAAAGTGCCGGCTGATTCAGCCGGCACTCCAGATTATGACAATTCCAAAATTTGCGCTAAAGCAATCGGATTTTATCCAAAAATTGATTTCAAAATATAGTAAAACAAAATTGCGAAAATTGCCCCGGCCGGGATGGTTACAACCCATGAAATGACAATATTAGTAACCACTCGCAGGTTTAACGCGCCAATGCCGCGGGCAAGTCCCACACCCAAAACACCGCCAACCAAGGTGTGAGTTGTGCTAATCGGTAAACCCAATTTTGATGCAATAACAATGGTGGTTGCCGCTGCAAATTCCGCCGAAAATCCCCGGGTTGGTGTCAGCTCGGTAATTTTTTTACCGATGGTTAGCATCACCCGCCAACCCCAGGTTGCCAAACCAACAACAATCCCAACGCCACCCAAACCGAGCACCCAAAGCGGAACGGCTGTTTTCGCAGAAATCACACCGGTGGTTACGATTGTGATCACAGATGCCAACGGTCCAACCGCATTGGCGACATCGTTTGCACCGTGTGCAAAAGCCACAAACGCAGCACTTAAAATTTGCAAATAGATAAATATCCGTTCCACAGTTTTGAACTCGGTGCTGCCCTGTTCAACAGTTACACCCTTCGACACTTCTTTGTCAATTACTTCCAAACTGTTCAAAATCGATTTTATCTGGTCGCGAACATCACCATTGGCAGAGCTCTGGACCTTATTTAGATGCTTAATTGCCTTGCCCAAGCTATCCCCAACAACTTCCGGCTGCTGAAGAACAACTCGCTCTTTGACCACAACAGGCTTGATTCGCTTGACCAGAAAATGACTGACAACTGCCGCAATAGCACCAATTAGCATCGCTATCAGCATCGAGTCACCAAAACTGAGATCCAGTTTTAGATTTTTGAGTCCTTTGAACACCATCGTTAACGTGAGGATAAAAAACACAAAAAAAACCAGGTAGGGAGTTACCCGCCTGGCTGCGCGAATGGGATCATCGCTGTCGTAAATGGTACGCCGGATGAGCATAAAAATCAGAAATGCGATAGTGCCGCACATCAACGGAGAAACCACCCAACTGGCGACAATAGAACCAACTTGCGGCCAATCTGCGGCGGCAAAACCGCCGTACATCACTCCAAATCCCAACACCGCACCAACAATGGAGTGGGTTGTCGAAACGGGCCAACCGTAATAAGATGCCAGTTGTAGCCAAATGGCGGCAGCCAATAATGCGCCTATCATCCCATATGCGAGATCCAACTCGTGCCCGGTAAAAATTTCGGGGTTGATGATTCCTTTTCGAATGGTTTCCGAAACGTGAGTTCCGACAAGAAATGCACCGGCAAATTCCAAAACAGCCGCAATAATAACTGCTCTTTTGATTGTTAAAGCACCGGACCCAACCGATGTTCCCATTGCGTTGGCAACATCATTTGCCCCGATACTCCACGCCATATAAAAACCCGCAATCAGTGCAATTCCCAATATAACGGTTTCAATAGCCATAAGAATTTTCTTCCTTAATCATTCTAATTCAGTATTTGCGTCAATATTCAAATATAAATGCTGTAAGTTAGTGTATTTCCAATAACATACGCACACGATTTGCCAGTTTTTCCGCATTATTGCTTAACGAAGCAATAGCTTGCAGAATATTATTCCAGAGGATAAAACTGCTCACCGAAAGCTTGCTGTCCATATTGTAAAGTTTTTTGTTGAGTTCGCTTTGCAAAACGTCAGCCTGATGTTCCAGATAAGCAACTTCTTCAATCATTTTCTTCACTTTTTCGGCTTCTTTACCGCCAAAGGATGCTTCCAAAAGCTCATCCATTTCCTGCATTATTTTATGGACATAGTTTGCAGCTTCAATATTTTTGTCGATAAATTTTTGCAACTCATCCTCAAGCCCTTCCAGCGGTTCGAGTTTTTTCAGCGTCATCATTACGCCAATGTCTTCTGCTTTATCGGCCATTCTGTCCTGCAAGGATAATATTTCCAGAAGATCTGCCCGATTCACCGCCAAAAACAAGCCTTTGGGCAAATTATTGCGAATCTCATTTTTGGTCAGATCCGCCGCGTGTTCCAGTTCTGAAATTTCCTGCGCCACTTTTTTCAATTTTTTGAAATCCCGTTGGTAATAGGCTTCAAACAAATTGGTTACTTTGTTAACACAAATCGCTACTTTTTCCATGTGCGATTGCAGTGGCTCAAAAGGCGATTTCGCAAATAGATTACGAAATACATTCATAGAAAATCTCCACCTTGAATTGATATTAATTCGGCATTTTGCGTTTCATTTGTTACAAACATATTAATTTTAGTAACAAAGGTTACAGTTTAATTAAAATAAGACAAAAAACCAAAAGAAATTGATTGTAGTCAGCTCTACTGTGGGTTCTGATTTGGTGTGAAATCGGTAGGGTAAAAAATGAGGCAAACATCTATAACCACAAACGAAGTGTTCGTTTGTCAAAAAGTTGCGGATTAATAAATCATATCAACAATTGCAGAATTTTAGGATTGGAGCATCGCTTCGACAGTTGCAATAACGGTATCGATCGTGAATGGCTTGGCGATAAATTGGCTGTTTTTATCCAACAGTTGGTCCAATTCCTGCTGCTCGACATATCCGCTCATCAACACAATTTTTAGATCGGGATTCATCCGGCGCATTTCTTTGAACGCGTTTTTGCCATCCATTATGGGCATTTTCCAGTCTAACATTACCAAGTTTACTTTGGCGCTGTTTTGGCGATAATAATCAACACCTTCCTGCCCATTTTCAGCCAAAATAACGCGGTATTTGAATCGGGAAAACACAGTTTTCAGCATTTTTCGGATGGTATCGTCATCATCAACGATTAACAAGGTTGGTGCCGAATGTCCTTTACTGCCCTGTGGGTTCAATAGCTTCATCGTCCTCAGTATTCGGTAGTGTGATCTTTCCGTAGATCAAAACTTCTACGATAAAGTTGATTTATGATATCGTTCAACTGTTATTTCCCACTTTTGCTGCAGACTTTGGCAGCGTTTCTGGCGCAAGATAATTGAAAAAAACATACACGTAAATAGCATAAAAACTTAATTTGACAAAAAATATGCACCAATCAAGTAGGATATTTGCTACAAAACATTCCATGATAATACGATACGTTACATGTTTGTAAACAGCTGATCAGCGCTATTTTTTCGACAAATAAAATAGCGATTCTGCTATTCCACCAGACCTTCGCGCAGCGCGTATCGAATGATATCCGCATTGCTTTTCATGTTCATTTTTCGCAAAATCCGGGTGCGGTGTGTGCTGACAGCGCTCAAACTCAGCGATAATTCATCGGCGATATCCTTCAACTTCTGCCCCGAAGCAATCATACGCATCACCTGATATTCCCGGTCAGAAAGCAATTCGTGCGCTGGTTTGTTATCTTTATTATCATATCCGGAAATGAGTTGCTCAACAACATTTGAGCTAAAATAAACTTTTCCTGCCAACACCCGTTTTAATGCGGAAACAAATTCCGTCGGATCACCATCTTTGGTTAAATAACCACTGGCACCCGCTTTCATTGCCCGAACGGCATATTGATCTTCCGAATACATGCTTAAGATAAGCACCGGCACATCCGGCTTCACCCGTTTCAGTTCCTGCAACACTTCCAGCCCGTTTCGTCCCGGCATTGAAATATCCAGAAAAACGGCATCGAATGAACTTTTGAAAATTTTGCTGAGCACTTCCTGACCGTTGCTCGCTTCTTCTACCACAATTTCTTCCGACGCAGCCTGAAGTGTTTGCATTAAGCCCTGGCGAAATACGGGATGATCATCAGCAATCAGAATTTTGGTCATTTTAGCTCTCCTTTGTTAATTTATTGGCACTATTACATTTACGGCTGTTCCCTCGCCGGGAGCACCTTCGATACTTACGGTGCCGCCGAGTGAATGGATGCGCTCCCGCATCCCAATCAAGCCGAAAGTTTTGGGTGTTTTGAGATGCTCCTGATCAATCCCGATACCATTATCGCGGATGGTCATGAACAAATCGTCACCGTCTATAAAAATGTCTACATCAATTTCCGTTGCGTTGGCATGACGAAAAATATTGGTCAACGCTTCCTGAAATACTCGGAACAACGCACTGCCGCGCTGTTCATCGATGACAATATTGTCGTCTATCCGAACATTAAACTGAATGCCCGAACGCTGCTGGAACTCTTTCGATTGCCAGGCCACCGCTGCAGTAAAACCGAGGTTGTCCAACATGCTGGGGCGTAATTTGCGGGAGATTTCCCGAACTTTTTTGATGGTAATGTTGATAATTTCGGACATTGACCGGGTTTTTTCGAACAAGATTTTTGCATTTGCCGGAAAGCGTTTTTCCAGCCAGGTAATGTCCATTTTCAGCGCGGAAAGCTGCTGCCCGAATTCGTCGTGTATTTCCCGGGCAATCCATTTTCGCTCCTCTTCCCGCGTTGTTTCGAGATGCGCGGATAGCGATTGCAATTCTTCTTTGTAGCGATTCAGCTCTTTTTCGGTAATCTCCCGGCGCTTCACCTCTGCGTTCATATCCTCGATTCTGTTTTTATACATCGTTTGCCGGCGCCGTAATCGATCGGCGAGATCGTCCGATTTTGCTTCCAGCAGATGGTGTTCGTTCCAACGTTCGGTTACATCAACCAAAATGAGCTGCGTGCCAACCGGATCGCCATATTTATCATCGATAACTGCAGTAAAAATATCAACATAAAGGATGTCATCATTATTACAGGTTAAGCGGACATCCCGTAAAATTTCCGGCGCAAATTCGCCGGTGAACATTTTCGAAATTCGTTGTTGGTCGGCTTTGTCGATAAAATGAATCATATTTTTACCAACCAGCAATTTTTCGTCATAACCCAGCATCACCGATGTAAACTGGTTGCAATAATCGATTTGCCCGTTCAAATCCAGCATCAAAATGCCCTGCGGCGCTGTGTTCACCAATTTTTGATAGCGTTCGATGCTCTGCCGAAGTTTTTCTTCTGCTTCGGACTCTTTTCGTAAATCCCAAAATACGGCAAGTAAGCCGGGTTTTCCGTTGTAGCTGATCGCCCGGGTGAACACTTTTACGGGAATCGAAACCCGGTTTTTGGAAATCAATTTCATCCGGGTCAGTTCTTCGGAATCGTTACTTTGCAGGTTAAAAATAAGTTCAGTGTATTTTAGCCGCTGCTCGATGCCAAATAATTCCGAAATGTTGAGTCGCTGCAATTCCTCGCGGGAGTAATCGAGCATGCTCATCAGCGATTCGTTACAATACAAAATCCCTTTTTGCAAGCTAACAACGCAAACACCGGTCGGGAAACTTTCCATCAACGTATTGAGGCGATTTCTGTTCTCGTTTATTTCTTGTTCTGCAGTTTTTCGATTGGAAATATCCTGGCAAACGAGCAAAATTCGCGCTTCGCCGTTGCGATCGCGAATAACCCGGGCTGTCGCTTCCACCCAAAATGATTCTGCGCCGTTGCGGAGCATTCGAATTTCGGTTCGATCTGTTTCGCCAGTGTTTTCCAGTTGTTTCTGTAAAAAATGATTGATTTTTGAGCCATCTTGTTTGTCTGCCAATTGCGAAAATGGTTTTCCCAAAATGTCATCAATACGATATCCCAATTCCTCCGCACCAAAAATATTGGCGGATAAAATTGCCGATTTCTGATCAAGCATAATCTGTATCGACGGCATTTCGTCGTAAAGCTGGCGGAAGCGTTCTTCGGTAAATTGCAGCACCGTTTCCAGATGTTTTTGTTCTGAAACATCCTGTATTGCCCATGCGATTGCGCCGTCCGGCAATCGCCGCAAACGCATTGCCAACTCGCGTATTTTTCCGTTCGAGCCGGGCAAATGAATGTTGCCCTGCCACTCACCCAAACGTTTGATTTGTGGCAGCGCATCACGATTTATTTTGTGAACAACACTTTCCGGCAAACTTTCTGCCCAATTTTTTTCGCTCCATTTTTGCTTTCGATCCAACCCGAATCGCTGCAGAAAAGCGGGATTAAGATACATCCAACGATTTTGCGCATCGCTGAGCGCCATGCCTTCGGCGGCAATTTTTGCAATTTCGTGCCAGTTGCGCAGCAAGTTAATACGTTGACGCAAATCGCCGATCTCCCCGAGCAATTGCTGTTTGGCTTTCAGCAATTTGCGCAATTCGGCATCCGGCGGAGCGGGTTCCGGTGTTGCTTTTTGGGGCTTTTCTGCAACGGGTTCGTTTGCCTCCGGGCTGGAAAACAGCCACATCTGCCCCAAAATTTGCCCCTCTCCTTCCAGTTGCTCCACACTCAGTTCAACACTTTCGCCATTTTTAAGCAGCAATGTTTCCCGATTGGCGGAATAAGGATTTTCCTGAATTTTCATCCGCCAATTATGCAGCTGGCGGTTATTTTTCAACTGTTTTTCTATAAAACTAACGGCTAATTCATCATCCCCCGATTCCAGAAAATAACGGGGAATTTGCCAGATTTTGATTAACTGCGGGTTGTGACCAATCAGATTTCCGGACATGTCAAACAGGAGAACGCCTTCGCTTCTGGCACCCAAAAGAACACGGATCATCGAGCGTAAATTTCCCAATCCGGACTCGATCTGTTTACGCTCAAGTTCGCCCCAGTTTAACTTTGCTTTTGCGCGGGCAAGTTCAAAAACCAGGTCGTTTACTTTTTTTTCGTTATCTTTTGGCTGATCTTCCAGCACGGCAATGCTCCACTGTTCAACACGAATGAATATATTTGTTAACCGGTTTACTCATCATTTTATAACGCCTGATAACCCGAACAAATTTGTCCAGATATTTATCGGATGCAACAAAAATTACCGGAAATTTCCAAACTGAAATGTCCGTATCGGCAATAGCCATGCCAGCGGAATCATCCGCTGCGGCATAAATCAAGTGCATTTGGATTAAAGAGCGGAAGAGAAATCATTGATTTTTATGATATCTTCCATGATAATGTGCCGGTTTCACAGCACGTTGCTCACCTGTTAGTTGATGTTAAACATGAATTTAGCGAAAATATCTTATCACAACAGGCAGAAGCCTTCATCCCTGAACCCTAAAAAAATACGGAACCTGAGCGGTTCCGTAATGATATTACAAAATCCTGTTAATATTTACAATGGATTCGCAAAAATATTTTTATGGCACCCGCAAAACCTGCACAAACAGCCAAAAAAATATTGGTTTTAACGGTGCGATTTGCGCTGTTGCACACAAAAACTACACCCGTTCCAATAAAATTTCCTCAGCATGTTTCAACTGATCTACGGTGTTGATGCCGTGCGTTTCTTCGACATTTTCTGTAGGAAAAGCCGCTATTTTTTCGCCGCGCTGAACATAAATTTTCAGCACATCCGGCAAATAATATTCGCCCTGCTTGTTGTCATTTTTCACTTTCGGCAGGGTTGCGAACAGCTCTTTTGCGTCAAACAGGTAAATGCCCACGTTAATTTCGCGGATTTTTCGGATGTCTTCGCTGGCATCTTTTTCTTCGACAATTTCTTTTACAAAACCATCCGCATCACGAACCACACGACCGTATCCGGTCGGATCGTCCATCATTGTGGTGAGCATGGTTGCCAACGGCTGTTGTTCGTTGTGATAATCCACCAATTTTTGCAGACTTTGCGCCTGAAGCAATGGCACATCGCCAGATAGCACCAAAATGTTACCATCATAATTCTGGAATTCCGGCGCAGCTTGCATAACAGCGTGACCGGTTCCCAATTGTGGGTCCTGAACAGCGAATTTTACGTTGCGATTTTTTAATGCTTCCCGAACCAATTCACGCCCGTGCCCGATGATGAGCACCACTTTTTCGGATTGAATTTGCTCGGCGGCATCTATCACATAATGCACCATCGGGCGATCGTTCAACGGGTGCAATACTTTCGGTAAATCGGATTTCATTCTCGTGCCTTTTCCGGCAGCTAAAATCACGGTTGATAAAGAACTCATTTCCACTCCTTTCGAATTCATGGTATTTAACTTATCCCTAACATAATCGCGCATCCGGCAACGGGCTTTAACAAACAACCGATTTTGCCGGCTACAGCCGATCAATTTACAGCGAAAATCTGGCGAAATTGTGACCGGGATAATTTTTGGCGGAAGCCGGCTTTTGCGGAAGATTATTCGAGGATGACGCCGCCACCCAAACAGCGGGTGCCGTCATAAAATACAGCGAATTGTCCGGGCGCGATGCCGGAACGATCCGGTTGTTCGAGCTGAACTTTGGCGCGATTATCCGGCAGCCATTCGATCTGGCTGCGGTAAATTTTGGCGCCATGGCGAATTTTCACCAATAATTCCGTTTGTTGCGGCGCACTTTCGGCAATCCAGTTGAATTCTCCGGCGATGAACGTATCGCGGAGTTTGTCTGTCATATCGCTGCGCCCGGAAACGTAAATCCGGTTATTGGGAATATCTTTCCGAACCACATACCACGGACCGCCGGAAAGCCCCAATCCCTGCCGCTGTCCAATGGTGTAGTAATAGTATCCGTTGTGCTCACCGAGCACTTCCCCGCTGTCCGTTTCGATGATGTCACCTTTTTTGATGCCGAGATGCTCTTTGATGAAATCGGCAAATTTGATCTGCCCGAGAAAGCACAATCCCTGGCTATCGCGGCGGCTTTGGGTGGGTAAATCATATTTTTTCGCGAGATCGCGCACCTGCGCTTTGGTAAATTCGCCAATCGGGAATAACGCGCGGGATAGCTGCTGCTGGCTGAGATATGCCAGAAAATAGGTTTGATCTTTGATATCATCCGGCGTGCGTTCGAGCACGGTTTTGCCGATTGATTCATCAAAACGCACACGCGCATAATGCCCGGATGCCACCTTTTCAAATGACGGATCAATTTTATCGATAAATTGCCCGAATTTAACCAGATTGTTGCAAAACATATCCGGGTTTGGTGTGCGCCCGGCTTTGATTTCGTCGATGGTGTATGTGATCACCGAATTCCAGTATTCATCTTGCATCGGCATCACTTCCAGCGGAATGCCAACCTGATCGCAAACCGCGCGACAATACGACAAATCCTCTTCCCACGGGCATTCGCCCAAAAATGAGAATTCTTCCTGCAACCAGATTTTCAGATAAAATGCAGTGATTTCGTGACCGGCTTCGTGCAACAATCGCATCGCGACCGAACTGTCCACGCCGCCGGAAAGTAACATGGCTATTTTCATGAATTTACGTTTTCAAAAACCTCTTTCAGATGAACCTCAAACCCTTTTAACATTTTGGAAGTAACGCTCCCTTCACCCTCTTTTGATGCAAACAATTCGTAACGGTTGCCGGAAAGTGTAAAAACTTCGATGCAGGCAAATTCCGGGAAAACAATCCAGTATTCGCCGACGCCATATGTTTCGTAAATTGCTTTTTTGGTAACGGTATCCAGTGTAACGGAGCCCTGCGAAACGATTTCCACCACCAAATCCGGCACGCCGCGAATCCAGTCCTGCACGATACCCAAATTTTGTTTTCGAATAAAAATAAGGTCCGGCTGCAAGCGGTTTTTGCCTTCCTCAAAAATAACATCCAGCGGGGAAATAAACACCTTACCCAGATTTTTGGATTTAACAAAATTGCGCATTGAACTCGTTAGTTCCAGCAAGATTTCCTGGTGTGATGAAAGCGGACTCGGGCTCATTATTTCCTCTCCGTTGATAATCTCGGTCAAATCGATATCTGATATTTTTTGCTGAACGATCGTTGCCATTTTTTACACTCCGTTTTTTTTACGTCCCTGTCAGAATATATGATTTTTGCTGCAAAATCAAGCCTTTTCAAATGCTACTCACTGTAGTTCAAAATCTCATCTTTTGATTTGGTAAGGAAAATCCACAGCGGCAACATTAAAATGGAAGCGTTATTTTCATCCAGAATATGCAGCCGTTTCCAATTGATCAGCACGCCACGCTGCAAATTGTGCGATTGCATATAGTGGAACATTTGGGTGATTTTGCGATCGATGTCCTCATCTTTTGTCGCAACGCCAATCGGGTAACCGTTTTGCAGCACAAAATCGACCTCCACTTTTTCACGCCAGTAAAACACGGTTTCTTCCCATTGAAAGCGCAGTTGCTGAAAAACCACGTTTCGCATCCGCTTGGCAAAATCGGTTTGCTCATTGGTTTTGATCGCCGCGAAAAATCCATTGTCGATGCAATACACCTTTCGCGCTTTGGTAGTGTTCATTTGCTCGCTGATCGCAAAGGAAAAACTTGAGGTCGTAAAAACCATGTAAACCTCTTCCAAATAGCTGATTAAATCCAGAATCGTGGTGCGATTGCTGCCCAACTGCTCGGCAATTTGGGTCACGTTGATGCCGTTGCTCATGTTGAAAATGAGATACAGCGCCAGTTTTTTGAGCACTTCGATGCGCCTGATGTTGTATCGCTGTGCAATATCGCGCAAAATAATGTCGCTGATATATTGTTGCAGCGCCAAAATATTGCCTTCTGCGTGGTCCTGTTTCACCATTTCCGGAAACCCGCCACCGACCAAATACGATTGCAGCAACGGCTCCAATTTTTCGAACGCTTTGGAGAGATAGAGCATATCCACCGGTTTTTCAAGCTCGCTGAGCACCTTTTTTGGCGCTTTAAATTGCAACATTTCCGCAAACGAAAACGGGAAAACCTCCATCGAGACCTGTCGTCCGGTGAGCAGCGTCGCCAGTTCCTGCGAAAATAACGAAGATGATGATCCGGTGATGATACATTTCATTTGCTCATTTTGCTCGTAATGCGTGCGCAGCCATTTTTCGAAATTGGGGATTTCCTGAATTTCGTCCAACAATATGTAAATTCTGCCTTTAGGTGAATTTATTTCGTGAAATGTTTTGATAATTTCATCCAGAACAGCCAGATTTTTGTCGCTGCCGAAGCGGTAATCTTCAAGATTCATGAACAAAATATTTTTGCCCGGCACCCGCTTTTTTTTGATGAGAAAGTTGATCAGTAGCTTCAACAAACTGCTTTTGCCGGAACGGCGAATACCTTTTACCACCAGAATTTCCCGGCGATCGATCAGCGGCAGAAATTTTTCCGCGTAAGCAGGACGATCAATCAGATCGTATTTGAACGCCCGTTGCCAGTGCGGATTGTATTGTTCTAACAGATTTTCCATTTTACATATCGCCAATTTTAATTTTCAAAAATCAATTTGTCTATTATAATTAACACTTTGCGCATTGTCAACCAAAACTTGCGATTTTTACGTCTAACAATTTTTTTTCCGTGCAATGATTGCACTTGTTTTACAAGCGATTCGGATTTATAATCTATTTTGGAAAACGTAATATTTAACGGATAATAGTGAATACAATTCAGGAAATACAATACATTCGGGATCGCGACGGGCGCAAACTGCCGTTGGAAATTTTGTATGCTGATGAGCGATTGCTGGCAATCAGCAAGCCATCCGGAATTCCGGTAATTCCCGATCGCTGGCAGCCGGAATTGCCCAACATCCGCGATATTCTCCAGCAACGGCTGGACCGTCAAATCTGGATTGTTCACCGGTTGGATGCGGACACCAGCGGCATTATGCTTTTTGCGCTGGAACCGGAAATGCACCGCTATTTGAGCCAGCAATTTGAGCACAGCTTGGTCGAAAAAACATATCTCGCGCTGGTGAAAGGACACCCTGCACCCGACGCCGGCACTATCGATTTGCCGTTGCTGCTCAAAACCAATCAGCGGGCAAAAATGGTGGTCAGCAAAAAAGGCAAACCATCGCAAACCCATTATAAATTATTGGAAACATTCGAGCGGTTTTCGCTGGTTGAAGCAAAACCCGTCACCGGTCGCACTCACCAAATCCGGGTGCATTTGGCTGAACTGGGTTTTCCGTTGGCTATAGATCCGATCTACAGCAGCGCCGATCCCATTCTGCTATCGCAGATAAAAATCCGCTACACGGTATCCACCCGTAAAGCGGAATTGCCATTAATCGCGCGGCTGACGCTGCATGCCCAACGCATCGAATTTACCGATGAATCCGGGCAACAACGCACTTTTTCGGCGGAACTGCCAAAGGATTTTCGTAACTTGCTCAACGCGCTGCAAAAATGGAACCGGAAATAATTTTCACACTTTTACGAAAAAAGTTGCCGGACAGGGAACATTATATTTAGCATCAAGTTATTGATATTTATAGCTTTAAATAGATCAGAGATTGAAGTGGTATTCTTTTTGTATTAATTTTTCTTTTTGTTTTTACATCTATATTCATCACCGCCGCCTGCTTTAAATTGCCCGGATATTTTGTGACGTGCATTACTCAAATTTGAACCGTTTTTGTCGATCATTCGGATATACCAAATACGCTTGTTGTTCTGTTCCGGCATGCATTTCTCATTGAACTGAAACGCACCGAGCTGCCGGATTTTGGAAATGTCGATCGACAGCACGAAACGGGCAAGTTACGGCAAATCCGGTCGTTTTTCACTGGAATACACATCTCCAAAATGGATGTTGGGATGCAGGATTATCTGAATTCAAAAAATCTCTGAAACCCATTTGTAACCAGAAAACAGGATGATGGACATGCGACGCGTATTTTCCCCGCTTTTTCTATCTATATTTATTTTGCTGGCCGTGATTAGCGAAACCGCGGTTGCGCAGTTTTTTTATTTCGGGCGCAACAAGGTTCAATACACGGAATTCCAGTGGCGGATTCTCAAAACTGAACATTTTGATATTTATTACTACCCGGAAATGGAAGAGCTGGCAGAACGCGGCGCCCATTTTGCGGAGGAGAGTTACGCCGATCTCGAAAATAAATTCAATTTCGCGGTGACGCGCCGGATTCCGCTGATTTTTTACAGTTCACATTTGCATTTTCAGCAAACCAATGTGACACCGGGACACATCCCCGAAGGCGTTGGCGGCTTTTTCGAATTTCTGAAGGGACGAGTGGTTATCCCAAGCAATGGCGATATTAACCAATTTCGAAAAGTCATTCAGCACGAGTTGGTGCACGTTTTTATGCATGCCAAAGTGTATTACGTAAACAAAGAGCACGGCAGATTTGACGGCACTTATCCCCCACTTTGGTTTGTGGAAGGGCTGGCGGAATATTGGTCCAGCGAGTGGGATGCGCAGGCGGAAATGGTGATAAAAGACGCCGTTTTGCACAATTATATGGTTCCGCTATCGCAAATGTATCGCATTTATGGCACGTTCACGATGTATAAAGCAGGTCAGGCGATTCTCGAATACATTGCCGCAAACTACGGTGAGGAGAAAATTCTCCAATTCATGGAGGACATCTGGAAGCACAGCAAATTTTCCGAAGTGTTTCAGGAAGTGACTGGCAAAACCTATGAACAATTTGATCAGGAATGGATTTACCACCTGCAAAAACTATATTATCCGCAGTTGAAAACCCACGATTTTTCACGAATGATTTCCAAAACCATTGTCCGTGACGGCTACAATTTCAAACCGGCATATTTTAAAGATGGCGAAGATGAGCACGTTGTTTTCGTAGGCAACCGTACCGGCTATTCAAATATTTTCATGACCGACGTTTCTGCCCAAACTGAAGGCAAAAAGAAGAAAACCAGAACGCTGGTGAAAGGTGGACGCAGCTCGGATTTTGAGGCATTTCACCTGTTTTCCAGCAAAATAGATGTGTCCAAAAACGGTGTTTTGGCGTTCTCGTCCAAAAGCGGGGAAAACGACGCGCTGTATTTGTACGACATCAAAACCGGCGATATTATTCACAAATACCAATGGCGCGATATCGTCGGCATTTCCTCCCCGAGCTTTTCGCCCGACGGGCGACGCGTTGTGTTCTCCGGACTTAATTTCAGCGGAAACAATGATTTATATATCCTCGAATTAAAAAATGACGAAGTAATGCAGTTGACCAACGATTTTTACGACGACGCTGCACCGTCATTTTCGCCGGACGGGCAGAAAATTGCATTTTCCTCCGATCGAACGGTTTATGGCGATCGCTGGAGCTCCAACATTTTTGTGTTCGATCTGCAAACCAATCTCATTCATTATGTAACGGTCGGGCAACATCAGGATCACACACCGGTGTGGTCACCAAACGGTAAATATCTGGCGTTCACTTCCGATCGCGATTCGCTGAAATCGTTGAACATCTGGGTGGCGGATGTATCACAAACGCAATATCTCGATTTATGGCTCACCGATGCAACAGACAGCAAAATTGGCATTGACACAGATTACAGCAACGTTCCAGTCAAACAAATTACACAATTTGCCAACGCAGCATTCGATCCCGAGTGGATGGGCGATGACGAATTGTGCTTCACTGTTTTTGAAGGCAGCCGCTTCCAAATTCGTAAAATGGATAAAATTCAGGAAAAGATCGACGAAGCCAAGCCTGAAACCGTTGATAAACCGATACTTAGCCAACATTATTGGAAACCGGGATCGCTCGGCGGACAAAAGGTGCTCGCAAAACTTAAGTACGAAAAAGATTACGATATGGACATCGCGCAAACGCAGGTGAACCAGGATCCGATTTGGGGAACCAACGGCGGCGCGCTGCTCGCTTTCACCGATTTGCTCGGCAACGACCAGTACTACATTTTATTATATAACAACGCCCAAAGCCGTTCGGATTTTTTGCGAAGCATGAATTTTGCGGTGTCGAAAGTGTCGCTGGGCAAACGTACCAATCACGCTTACGGGCTGTTCCGTTACTCCGGACGCTTTTTTAATTACAAAGATGACTTTTTTTATGAGGATCGCGCCGGTGGATTTTTCACGATCAGCTATCCGTTTTCACATTTCAAACGGTTCGAATTCAGCACGAATTTAAGCTATTCGGATAAGGACGTGACCGGGCTGGATCGCCGTTATGCGTGGCTGACCTCCAATTTTGTTTCGCTGATTCACGACAACTCCATCTGGTCGTACACCGGTCCGGTGGAAGGCACGCGATACAACTTATCTGTCGGTAATACATACGATATACGGTTTTCCAACGTCAACTACTGGACATTTTTGGTGGACATCCGCAAATATGTCCGTCTGATGCCAAGCCTTACGTACGCCTCGCGATATATGGGTTTGTTCAACGATGGCCGCGAAACGCGCTGGTTTTATCTCGGTGGCAGTTGGGATATGCGCGGTTACAGCCGCTGGTCCATTCGCGGCGAAAAAGTGCTGTTTACCTCGCACGAGCTGCGGTTTCCGTTTATCGATTATCTGGGCATCAAATTCCCGTTTTTATCGATGGTGTTTCCCGGTATTCGCGGTGCGCTGTTTTTCGACGCTGGAAACGCATGGAACGGCAACGATTACGAAGGGTTGATCGGCAGTTTCGGTTATGGTTTCCGTTTTAATTTGGGCGGATTTTTGGTGCTGCGACTAGATGTCGGGAAGAAAACCGACTTCGAGAGTGTCAATAAAGATTGGTTCACACAGTTCTTTTTCGGATGGGATTTTTGACGGAAAATTTCAGCAGGTTCATAAAAAACATGTGTCTAACTTTATTATTTTTAACAGATTGAACAAAAACGAGTACAAAAAATGATTAAGCTAAATTTCTATTTCCGGCAAAAACTTCTATCCTTTATCCTTTATCCTTTATCCTTCCTCATAGCCACATCCTGCACCGGATTGGTGAAATTAAGTTTACCGCCGGAAAACGAGATCACTGAAGAAAACAGCTGGCTGAAGCTGGGCAGAAACGAGCAGCGCCAGAATAATGTTCATAAAAACATTTCGCCGCCGTTGAATATTGTTTGGGATAGCGGCACAAAATCAGTGGTGACAAATCATCCGCTGGCAGTTGGTGACTACATATTTGCACCAACGCTCAACGGCACCATTTACACCTTTCTGTACGATACCGGCGAACGCATCGGAGATGGCAAACTGACCGCAGCAATGGGCGCATCCCCCACAATTGTCGGGCGGGATATGTATGCCTCGGGAACCATTGGCGATAAAACGCTGATCGGCTTCCGGCTCGAAAAAGCAGATAAATTTATGAAACGGAAATTTCCGCATATCAACACATCGCCGGTGGTGGCGGACAACCGCATATTTTTTGGCTCACACAACGGTGTTTTTTATTGTGTAAATCAGGAAACTGGTGAAAAAATTTGGGAATTTAAAGCGAAATCGCCCATCCGCAGCTCTCCCGCAACTGTTCGGCAGCACATCTATTTTGCAGACGACAAAGGCTCGGTTTACGCGCTGGATATGAGTTCAGGCGTTAAAATTTGGGAATCGCAGCTAACCGGAAATATTTATTCGTATCCGGTTCTGGATGATTCGCTGCTGTATATCGGCACTACGGAAGGGCATTTTTACGCGCTCAATTTGAGCACCGGGAAAACCAACTGGCAAACCAAAATAGAGGGTGCAATTTTCAGCAGTCCCTCAATGTATGGCAACACATTGTATTTGGGCAACAATGCCCACACGGTAAAAGCGCTGGACAAACACACCGGTAAAACGATCTGGACATTCAAAACCGGCGGCATTGTGAACACTGCACCATTGGCTTCGCCGGATTATGTTTATGTTTCATCGTGGGACGGGAATTTATACGTTCTGAACCGTTTTTCCGGCGAATCCGTTTATCAGGTTGAATTCAAAAAACCGCTGAAATCATCGCCGATTATTTTCCGCGACTACGTTTTAGTGCAAACCGCAAACGGTAAAATGTATGCATTGGCCAACGAAAAATTTGTAGCTGAACGGAGTGACCGCAAATGAAAACACATTTCAATATCCTGTTTTTACTGAGCTTATCCACATTTGTTTTTGGGCAGGAAACCGGGCGATTGAACATCACATCCACACCCGAAGGGTGTTGGGTTCGCATCGATTCTATTCTCGTTGGCAAAACGCCATTGACGGATCTGGAAGTTGCAGCCGGCAATCATAATGTTCAAATTTATCCGCCGCAAAACGGCATCTGGAATGTCGAAACCCGGGAATTGACTGTAACCGTTTCGCCAAACCGGAGTGAATCGCTGAACGCCACTTTTGCCAATCCGGTGTATATCAATTGTGTTCCATATGGCGCAGCACTCTATTCGGACACCAGTTTTATCAGCAAAACGCCGGTTTATTTGTCGTACGATGAACATCACGGGCAATCGTTCCGGCTCGTCAAAAAAGGGTATAAATCTTATGAATTTGTGTTGAACAGCCCCAATGCTGTAATCGCTCAATTGGAAAAAGATGATTCATTTATTGCAACACAACATCAGCCGGAATTGCTGGGCGTTATCCCCAAACAGCATTTCAAAAGCAAATTTACTTTGCTGGCAGTGAGTGTCGCGACCCATTGGGCATCCTTTTATTTAAAAAATGTTGCCGACAAAAAATTTGAAAAATATGAACGGGCATCCGATCCGGTGTTGATCGACCAATATTGGAACAGTACCAAAAAATACGACCGGTTAGCAGATATCTCGCTGGGCGTATCCTTTGCCAGCCTCGCCGGTTTGATTTATATGGTTATTTGGCAGTAATTTTTGCAAAAAACATTTTCCTTTTTCGTTGCCAAGCGAGATTTTACTTGTTTAAATTCTCCTCCTCGTAACTGTCTTTTCTTCGGGTCGTTAACCTTAAAATTATTTGGGACGACAATTTTGTTACGGTTATCCGACACTGCTGCCGGAAACACCGATTTTTCATAGACTTACAGGAGGACCAATGAGCTACATGAAACAGCGTAACCCTTTTGAGAATGCGTTAAAGCAATTCGACAGGGCAGCAGAAATTCTTAATCTCACCCAAAATCAGATCAACATGATCAAAGAGCCACGCCGGGTAACCGAGGTCAATTTACCGGTGCACATGGATAATGGGGATATCACATTATTTAAAGGTTTCCGGGTACAGCACAGCATCGCACGCGGTCCGGCGAAAGGCGGTATCCGCTTTCACCAGGATGTGAATGTGGACGAAGTGAAAGCGCTGGCTTTCTGGATGACGTACAAGTGTGCGGTGGTAAACGTGCCCTTTGGCGGTGGAAAAGGCGGCATCATTGTAGATCCCAACCAGCTTTCCCGGTCAGAATTGGAGCGATTGACCCGTCGGTATTTTGCAGAAATGGAAGATTTGTTCGGTCCGGATCGCGACATTCCGGCACCGGATATCAACACAAATCCGCAAATAATGAGCTGGATGTTCGACACATATTCCATGCACCGAAAGGAGCACACACCGGCTGTCATCACCGGAAAACCGCTGGAACTGGGTGGCTCTGCCGGACGGACGGAAGCCACGGCGCAAGGCATGTTTTATTGCGTTCGCGAAGCCGTAAAATATATGGATTTCAATTTGGACAATTGCTCAGTTGCAATTCAGGGGTTCGGAAATGCCGGATCATTTGCGGCAAAACTACTCAACGAAGCTGGTGCAAAAGTGGTGGCCATTTCGGATGTTACCGGCGCATATTACAATCCCAAAGGCATCAACATTAATGTTGCTATCAATACCTGCACCAACAACAAACGGTGGAGTTTGGAAGGCTTGGGAGATAATTTCAAAGTGGAAAAGCTCGATAACCCGATGGATTTATTGGAGTTGGATGTCGATGTTTTGATTCCCGCCGCTCTGGAAAACCAGATCACTGAAGATAATGCCGAACGTATTCGCGCCAAATTGATCGCCGAATGCGCCAACGGGCCAATCACAGTAGAAGCAGATGCCATCCTCGATGACAAAAATATTGTCCGGATTCCGGACATTTTGTGCAACGCCGGCGGTGTCACCGTTTCGTATCTGGAATGGGTGCAAAATCGCATGGGCTATTATTGGAACAAAGATCGTGTGAATGAGGATCTGGAGCGAATTATGGTTCAGGCATTCAACGAAGTTTGGGAAACGCGCGAGCAATTTAACGTGAACATGCGGGTTGCCGCATTTATCCGGTCTATCCAACGGGTAACCCGGGCATCGGAGTTGCGCGGGCTGTATCATTAGACATTTTTCTTCACCAATAATTTTTCTAAAACCTCTCAAATGGCTATATTATTTGAGAGGTTTTTTTGTTGTTTTAGAACATGAAAAAGAGGCAGGAATGTCACGAATTGCATTTAAAATACCCTCCGTTTATTCCGATCTTGGTGAGGGCGACGGCGTTTTACATCTCGAAAATGACCAAATTCTAATTGAATATCAGATAAAAGATGCGTTTATCGGCGTGCTAAAATCGAATATTCAGAAAGTCATTGTACCGTTAGTGGATATTCACGATATTGTTTTTCAATCAAAATTGATACATTCCAAACTGATTCTCAGCACCAAAAAAATGAG
This sequence comes from Calditrichia bacterium, assembly GCA_020634975.1. NCBI lineage: Bacteria > Pseudomonadati > Calditrichota > Calditrichia > Calditrichia bacterium. Next base: position 256,932 of record JACKAQ010000003.1, read on the forward strand.
CACTTTGGCAAATATTCCCGGATCTGAAAAAGGTGAAATAAAACTCAATATTGCCCGAAGTGATAAGGCAAATGCCCAACAATTTGTGGAAGATGTGATGTTTCGTGTTTCAGAATTGCGGTTAAAGCAAATGGATACATGATTTACAGCGTTACAAAAATAGACCGGCGCGGCTGGCTATTACTGATTTTTGTGCGATGACCTTTGCCGGTTGTGTCCTCAACCAACAATATATCTCCCCCACGGAAACGGCGTTTTTCGCCGGTACTCACCTCAATTTCAATTTCGCCATCCAGCAAAATAACGTATTGGCGTTGTGGTGCATTGTGCCAATCGTAATCGTAACTGGCATCGTTTTCCCGAAAGATGATGGATGTTGCAGGTTGCGCAGCGGACAATCGCCCGATCTCACCGGCATCGGTTAATGGAATTTCCAGTTCTGCGAAATGACTGTCACCGGATGCGTCACTAAAAATTCGGGTTATGTTCATCTACACCTCTCCCCCATTCTCCCGTAAATACCAGTTCAGACAATGACTTGCGGCTTCTCGGCGCTTTTTCACGCATTTGCAATTTTTCGGTCAACATATCCGGGTCACCGGGATAGCCCATCGCGATAATGGTAACCGGTTCAAAATCTTCGGGAATCCGAAAATTTTCAGCGGCGATATCGGCGTTAAAACCTGCCATTTGGTGCAATACCAATCCCATCGCAGTTGCCTGAATGTTTACATTTCCGATCGCCAGCCCGACATCATGCCATGCATGAGCGTTGGGTGCATTGTTGCGATCAAATGCTTTTTTTAGCGATTGTCAGAATCAACACGGGTGCCCGCTGTGCCCAATCACGATTGCTGGGGTTTAAGGCATCCAATAATTTCTGATAGGCTTCGGGCTGATTTTTTGTCGCCACTAAAAATCGCCACGGCTGCTCATTTCGGCTGGATGGCGCCCATCGTGCCGCCTCAAAAATGGTTGAAATCGTTGTTGCTGAAACGGGCTTATCTGCAAACGAGCGAAGGCTTCGCCGAGATTTTATCAAATCAAAATTTCTGAAGTATTCTTCATATCTCCCTTTCTTTGTCTACTTTTCCGATGAGTCGCATCTCGAAAAGTTACAAACGCCCCAAAAGCAAAAAGACCGGAAGATACTCCCGGTCTTTTACATAAACTACTGATTTTAAAGCATTAAGAAGCGCTTTTTTTCTCCAGCGGGCAGGTATTAACGCCAATAATTTTATACAACGGGCAAAAACCCATTGATGCAGTCAACAGAGGCACCAGTCCAACAGCGCCCCACCAGCTACCCATATAAAATCCAGCCCCGATAATCCCCAAGCCCGCAACTACGCGGATAATTTTGTCAATACTGCCAACATTTGCTTTCATAATTACTGCTCCTTCTATAAAGTTAAAATGTATTTTCCTTCCAACCACGATGACAAGATAACACACCATTCCGCAGTATTCTGTAACGTTGTTACATAACTCTATTTTAAATGATTTATCATCTTAAATTGGCAACACCGTTTTACATTGTATTTGGCAAACCCCCAAACACATATTATTTTCAACTCACAATTTAGAAACCATTTTAAACGGGCAAAAAATGTCTGACGAAGCACAAAAAAAATATACACTAACCGGTTTATCCAAAACCTGTGGTTGAGCTGCCAAAATAAGCCCGGTCGGGCTTGGGAAATTATTGGCGACACTGCCGCAAAATCATGATGCAAATTTGCTGGTCGGGTTCGATACCAGCGATGATGCCGGTGTGTATCGCCTTCGCGAAGATTTGGCGATTGTCAACACAGCGGATTTTATCACCCCGCCGGTGGATGATCCATTTATGTTTGGGCAAATTGCCGCGGCCAACGCATTGAGCGATATTTTTGCGATGGGCGCCAAACCATTGACATGCCTGAATTTAGCCGGTTTCCCATCCGGAAAATTACCGGACGAGGTATTGCAGCAAATTATCGCTGGCGCGTTGGATAAAATCACCGAGGCTGGTGCTGTGCTGGCCGGCGGACACACCACTCGCGATGACGAACCGAAATTCGGTTTGTCCGTTACCGGTGTGGTGCATCCGGATAAAATCTGGCGAAACATCGGTGCACAACCGGGCGATGCGCTCATCCTCACCAAACCGATCGGCAGCGGCGTGCTGCTCAACGCCAATCTGAAAGGCTGGGTTTCTGATACCGCATTGCAAAAATGTTTGCAATCGATGATTGAATTGAACAAAACTGCCGCCGAAATTTTTGCGGAATTTGATGTTCACGCCGCAACAGACGTCACCGGATTCGGGCTGGCCGGACACGCGTACGAAATGACCGGAGAAACCGTAAGATTCGAAATAATGTTGGATAAAGTGCCAATAATGGAAGAAGCATTGGCAATGTATGAAAAAGGAATGGGCACCGGATCCAATTTGCCCAATCGCCAGCAGGTAAGCCATACGTTTCGGTTTGATCGCAAATTTGAGCCGTGGCACGAAGAAATCGTTTTCGATCCGCAAACCAGCGGCGGATTGCTGGTTGCGATTCCGGGAGCGGATGCGGAAAAAGCCGTTCAACGATTGCGAAATAATGGCATTGCAGATGCCACAATCATTGGCAACGTATTTGAAAAACAGCCGGATGGTATTTCACTGATCATTCGCTGAAATAAAAAAAGGGCAGAATAAATTCTGCCCTAAATTCAGTAAAAACAATGTTTCAAAAATTATCGTCGCGGTTTTGTGGCGATACCTTCCGGATATTCAATCACTTCCAATTTTACATTCACAACACCAGCCAACACCATTTCCAATGCCTGCGCCGCGCTGTAGGAAATATCAATAATTCGCCCCTGCGATCGCGGGAAGCGGTCGTTAATGCGCACCCGGACACTTCGGTTATTTGACAAATTTGTAACCAGACACATCGTGCCAAACGGCAGCGACGGATGCGACGCGGTAAATTCATTTTTGTCGTAGCGATCCCCGCTGGCGGTGGGTCGTCCCTGCAAATCGTTCGAAATAAATGCACATTTGCCGTATTCGACCGATTCGCTGGTGGTGTATTCCGGTTCCACATCATATTTTTGTTGCGGCGATTCGTTGACCGGTTTTGGCGGAACCACTTTTTTCGGTTGCGGATTTGTCCGGCTTACGGGCGGCTCGGAATGACCGCGGTCATTCGATACCGGCACACAGGCACTCATCGCTAAACCCAATAAAAACAATGACGTTGACACGCTTATACTTTTAGAAATTTTTGGTCTGTTACAATACAACATTTCCTTCCTCCAAAATAGTGAGTTTGATTGTTGCCCCAATCGCCCACTGCAATAAAGCTAACATGCATTCTCATACAAAACAAGTGACGAAAATCATACAACAATATTTAGTGCTTTGGTGCAGTGCATAACTTTTCTCAATACAAATTGCACATCGAACCAATTTTCCGTAAAATTGAACGCAATTAAATCGGTGATCGCCGGGATTTTTCGTCTCGCTCACCATCAAATTTGACAACCAATCTTAATAAATGTATGCCGGGGTTTTTAACATGCCAGAACCACAAGTGACGCTCGAAATTGCCAAACAACACGGGTTGACCGCCGAAGAATATGAAAAAATCAAAAAAATAATGGGGCGGAACCCGAACATCACCGAAATCGGGATTTTTTCGGTGATGTGGAGCGAGCACTGTTCCTATAAAAATTCGATTGCGGAGTTGAAAAAACTCCCGCGTTCCGGCGGCAGACTGCTCGTTGGCGCCGGTGAAGAAAATGCCGGATTGGTGGATATCGGCGGCGATTTGGCAGTCTGTTTCAAAATTGAGAGCCACAACCACCCTTCCGCGGTGGAGCCGTATCAGGGTGCAGCCACCGGTGTCGGCGGAATTATGCGCGACATTTTTACGATGGGCGCCCGCCCGATTGCCGCGTTGAATTCGTTGCGATTTGGCAAACTGGATAAATCGCGCAACCGTTTTCTGTTTGATGGCGTGGTTCGCGGGATTGCCGATTACGGCAACTGCCTCGGCGTTCCGACCGTCGCGGGCGAAGTGTATTTCGAAAGCTGTTACGATGGCAATCCACTCGTCAACGCGATGACAGTTGGTATCGTGAAAAAGGATCAAACCGCATCGGCGATTGCCAAGGGCGAGGGAAATCCGGTATTTATCATCGGATCGCGAACCGGACGAGACGGGATTCACGGTGCAACGTTCGCATCGGAGGAACTCTCGGAAGACTCCGAAGACAAACGCCCGAACGTGCAAGTTGGCGATCCGTTTGCCGAAAAATTGTTGCTGGAAGCCACTTTGGAAATGATCCAGGCGGGTGTGCTGGTCGGCATTCAGGATATGGGCGCTGCGGGCATCACTTGCTCCACAACAGAGATGAGCGCCAAAGGCGAATGCGGTATGGTGATCGATCTCGATAAAGTGCCAATCCGCGAAAAGGGCATGTCCGCATATGAAATTTTACTGTCCGAATCGCAGGAACGCATGTTGGCGTGCGTCATCAAAGGTAAAGAAAAACAAGCACTTGCGATCTGTGAAAAATGGGATCTGATCTGCGCAGAAATCGGATATGTGACCGACGAGCCACGGTTGAAAATCAGCCATCACGGCAAACTGGTTGCTGATGTTCCGCCGCAGGATTGCGTGTTGGGCGGCGGCGCGCCGGTGTATCACCGGGAATATCAGCGTCCGAAATATCTCAATCAGGTTCAACAATTTGATATAAATTCACTCGATCCGGTCAACAATCTCGGTGACGCATTTTTAAAGGTCTTTGGCTCCGGCAACATCGTTTCCAAACGCTGGGTGTACGAACAATACGATACAATGGTGCAAACCAACACCGCTGTTTTCCCCGGCGGCGATGCTGCGGTTGTGCGCATCAAAGGCACGAACAAAGCGCTGGCAGCAAAAACCGATTGCAACGGGCGATATGTCTATCTCAATCCGCGAAAAGGCGGGCAAATTGCCGTTGCCGAAGCCGCACGAAATGTTGCCGCAACCGGCGGCGAACCGCTGGCGATCACCAATTGCCTCAATTTTGGCAATCCCTACAAACCGGAAATGTTCTATTTATTCCGCGAAGCCGTTGCCGGAATGGGCGAGGCTTGCCGCGTTTTTGATACGCCGGTAACCGGCGGGAACGTAAGCTTTTACAACGAATCGCCGGAAAGCGCGGTTTACCCCACACCGACCATCGGAATGGTGGGATTGATCGAAGATGTTTCCCAAATCATGACCGCATATTTCCGCGAAGCGGGTGATTTGATTTACCTCATCGGCGAAACCAAACCGGAGATCGGCGGCAGCGAATTTTTGAAAGAAGTTTTTGGAAAAGTAACCGGCGATTGCCCGGATGTCGATCTGAATCTCGAACACAAAACCTACCAGATTGTGCTGCAATCCATCCGCAGCGGCTGGCTGAACTCGGCGCACGACATTGCCGATGGCGGTTTTGCGGTTGCGCTGGCAGAGTGCTGCATCGCCAATCGCGAAAATCAAATGGGTGCGCAAGTATCTGTAAATTATAAAAATATGCGTCCGGAATTTTTCCTGTTCAGCGAAACGCAGGCGCGATTTTTGGTGAGCGTCAAACCGGGTTTCCAAAAAGATTTCGAAGATTATGTGCATTCGCTGGGGATTGAATTATCGCTGCTCGGCACGGTTGGCGGCGATCGTCTGCAAATCAACAACGATCTCGATTTTTCGCTCAGTGAGTTGGATGCGGTGTATTTCGAGACAATCGGGAAAGTAATGGAAGAATAAAAATGCCAAAATCGATTTGTGTTTTTTGCGCGTCCAGCAACAATATTAATGAAATTTATATCGAAAATGCCCGGCAGGTTGGCGAAACCATTGCCAAACGCGGTGATACGCTGATTTACGGCGGCGGCAGCGTTGGGTTGATGGGCGTTGTTGCCCGGGCAGTGCATGCGCACGGCGGCAAAGTTGTGGGGGTTATTCCCGAGGTGCTCAACAAAGTGGAAGTGGCGTATGAGCTGTCTGACGAGTTGGTTGTTACCCGCGACATGCGCGAACGCAAAGCGATAATGGATGACCGCAGCGATGCGGTAATTACGCTTCCCGGCGGGTTTGGCACATTGGAAGAATTGATCGAAATGATTACCCACAAACAATTGCTGTATCACGATAAACCGATTGTGCTGATGAACATCAACGGATTTTACAATCCGCTGGCTGAGCTGTTCGACCATTTTTTCCGGGAAAATTTTGCCCGCGACCAATATCGCGGCATCTACCATCTCGCCGATACGGTTGCTGATGCGTTCGAATATATCGACGCATATCCGGTCAACAATCGGAAGTGAAAACAGCAACATTCAGCAACAAATGATCATACCTTTATTTGCACCTGAGCATACACCTGCGTAACTTTTTACTATTTCCGGCGTTAAAAAAATCGACAGTCAAAAATGCGTTTTAAAGGCATCAATCAAACAAACGAGATTTTCAATTATTGCCAATGGGTAAATTCAGACCACCATTTTCTACACTGCTAATTTGCTGTTTTTTATGGAATTGGGCAACTGCTCAGGAGCCGATGCGAATTGAGCAGTTCAACAGCAGCCAGGGGCTTTACCAGCGGCACATCACAACAATTTATCAGGATCAGAGCCGCTTTTTATGGGTGGGCACATCCGATGGCTTATGCCGTTACGACGGCTATCAATTCGAAACCTATCGGTTCGATCCGTTGGATGCGACGTCCATATCCGGCAATTATATTCAACAAATCACAGAAGATCGTTTCGGGAAATTGTGGATCACAACCAGCGGTGGCGGCATCAACCGGTTCGATCCGGCAAGCCAATCGTTTCATCATTTTCACAATGTGGACAGCGATTCGTTCAGCTTGAGCAACGACGATGTGACAGCAGTTTTTGAGGATAGCCAAGGGCAATTGTGGATCGGCACCAACGGCGGCGGTCTGAACTGGTTTGATCCGGCGACGGAGCGATTTCACCAAATCAAATATAACCCGACCGATGCGAACAGCCTGAGCAGCAATTTCGTGAGTGCGTTTTGCGAAGATACGCTGGGCAATCTATGGATCGGCACCAGTGGCGGCGGTTTGAACCGGCTCCCCTCCGGCACCAATTTGGATCAGCCAAATAATCTAAAATTTGAACGCTTTTACGCGCAGGGTGCCATTTACCCGGCAGCAGTGTATCGAACCATTTTTGAGAAAATTCGCCAAAACAGCTACCTCGCGGCAATTCAACGTCCCGAACCCGGACAGGAGCAGCTCGATTTTTTTAACGTGGAGCAACCCACAACAGCATTGATCGTTTCTACCGGAAACAGCGGTCCGTTTGGGATGAGCGATTACGGCTGGCTGGAAAACGCGGACGAAGAAGTCATTTGGGAAATGGACGAACGCCAGTCCACATTTTTGAGCGGGCAAACCAAAAGCCGTATTCAGGCACAGGTAATTACTTTACAATCAGGCACTTACCGGCTTCGCTATCGTTCCGGAAACAACGGTTTTCTCCCGGAAACTTTCGACGAGCGGCGGCTGTGGGGCATCCAGCTTTTTGCGCTGGATAGCGAACAAATTGCCCCGATGAAAAAACAGCTCAGCGAGCGGATTTTGAGCAACGGTTTGCCGCACAATTGGGTTACCGCGCTATCGCTGGATGAAACCGGGAATTTGTGGATCGGCACTGCCAACGGCGTCGCAAAACTGGTTTCGGGGAATACTGAAGGGCAACATTTCCACTCGTTTAACCCATTGAATTTTGGGCTTGGCAACCGGGATGATTTGCACATCTCCCGGCTGGCTGCGGCGCATTTCGCCGGAAAAAACGGTGTTTGGGTTCATGCAAATGAACAACAATTGTATTTTATCGATGCCGCCGGTGATGATATTTTACCCATCGAACCGCCCGTTTCCGGGGATAAAATGTCACCGGTGATCTCCACTTTCCGGCAGGAAAAAAATCAGAAACTGTGGATCGGCACCACAAATAAAGGCTTGTTTTGCCTGAATTTACAAAAATTTTCACCAGCCGATCCGAACGGCAAAACGCTTTTGTTCGAACATTTTGGATCGGATCAGCAATTGCAGCACTCACTCAGCGACGATCACGTTACCCAGTTGTATCAGGATCATGCAGGCATTTTGTGGATCGGGCTGGCGCAGGGCGGATTGAACAAGTTGAATCGCACCCGGCAGCCATTTGTGCACATTCGCCACATCGCAGAAAAGGAGCAAAGCCTGAGCAATCCGGTGGTCACGGCAATTATGGAAGATCGCGACGAGCGCATCTGGATTGGCACTTACGGCGGCGGTATCAATATTCTAACCCGCGATGGCGCAGCGTCCGGCGGTTTCCGGTTTTCTCATTTGCGCAGCGGAAAAAACGGGCTCGCCAGCGATTTTATCACCAGTTTATTTCAGGATCAGTCCGGAAATATTTGGGTGGGCACCCACGGCGCCGGGTTGGCGCAACTCCGCGAGACAGACGACGGGCAGATTTCATTTTTGCACTATCGCTTCAACCCGCTCAAAAGCAACAGCATTTCCGGCGATTTTGTGAATACCATTTACGAAGATCAGTATGGGCAGCTGTGGATTGGCACCAATTCCGGGCTGAATCAGCTGGACCGGCTCACCCGACGGTTCACCCGCTATCGCCACAATGCGAACGATCCGTTTAGCCTCAGCGACAACGAAATTTGGGCCATTTACGAAGATTCCTACAGCCAGGGGCGCTCGCTGTGGATCGGCACCCGCAACGGCGGCATCAACAAATTTGATCGCCAAAATTACAGCTTTATTCGCTACAACCGCGAGTTCGACAATCCGCACAGCCTCAACAATCCGGCAGTGCTATCCATTTACGAAGACTCCGCCGGTCGCCTTTGGTTCGGCACATACAGCGGCGGGCTGAACCGTTTTGATCACGAAACGCAGCAATTCACTTTTTTTACCGAACGCGACGGATTGGCAAATAATATGATTTTCGGGATTCTGGAAGATCGCGAAAACAATTTGTGGCTGAGCACCAACAAAGGTATCACCAAATTTTCGCCGCAGCGAAAATCTTTCCAGAATTTTGATGCGAATGACGGGTTGCAGGCCGACGAATTTCGCGCCGGCGCCTATTACCAAACCCGTCGCGGCGAGATGCTTTTTGGCGGGATTAACGGTGTGAGCATGTTTTATCCGGACAGCGTTCGGATGAATCCGCATCTGCCGGGGATGCAGTTTACCCAATTCACGGTGATGGGTGAGGATCAGACAACCATTCTGAACCAGGCTGCCGCAAGCGATGAACCTATCGAATTGAGTTATCAGCAAGATATTGTTTCTTTTGAATTTGCGGCGCTCGATTTCAACAATCCAGCCAAAAACAGATACGCATACAAACTGGAAGGATTGCACGATGACTGGATCGACAACGGCAACCGGCGGTTTGTCAGCTTCCCGAATTTGCCTTCCGGCTCGTATGTGTTGCGCGTAAAAGGCAGCAACAACGATGGCGTGTGGAACGAAAGCGGCATCTCCGTAAAACTGATCGTGACGCCGCCATTTTGGCAACGGTGGTGGTTTATCGCATTGGCAATTATATTTGCCGGTGCCGTCACTCTGGCGATAACCAACTGGCGTATTCGCCAAAAAATTAACCGACTGCAGGAAAACGAACAGGTTCGTCAGCAAGAAAATGAGCGGGTTCGCGCCAAAGCTGCCCACGATTTTCATGATGAGTTGGGGCACAAACTCACCAAAATCACGCTGTTTAGCGAAATCCTGAAACGGCAAATGAACGGCGCCGCACCGGAAGTGCTCGATTATCTCAACCGCATCGGCGATACCGCAAAAGGGCTCACCGGCGGCATGCGCGATTTTATCTGGACACTCGATCCCGAAAAAGATTCGCTGTACGAAGTCATTGTGCGGCTAAAAGATTTTGGCGATGAGTTGTTCGACAAAACGGGCATCAGTTTCCGGATGGAAGGATTGAGCGACAGCCTGCAAGATGTGCGCATGTCCACCGATTGGCGGCGCCACCTCACCCTTATTTTTAAAGAAGCGATGAACAACGCGCTGAAACATGCCCAATGCCAAAATGTGGTGCTGCGGGTGCGGTTTTCGGAGGGCGTTTTATTGATCACGTTGCTGGACGATGGACGGGGTATACCCGAACTTTCCGGAAATGGTGTGAGTGAGCCCGGTGAAAAAAGTGGTTTATCCGCAACAAGTAATCGCGGTAACGGATTGAGAAATATGAACATACGGGCAAAAAAAATTCACGGGAAAATACAAATTCTCGCCAACAAACCGAGCGGGATGTGCATCGAGTTCGCGGCAAAAATGCCCTAAAATGGGAATTGTTTCCGGCAATTAATTGTCGTTTATTGAGAGAAGAAAAACAAAAGTTGTGCTTTTAACAGAGGTTTTGCAAATGATAACGGTTTCAATAGTAGAAGATGACGTGGATATTCGCGAAAGTTTGGCGTTGCTGATCAACGGAACGCCGGGGTTCAGTTGCAACGGCACTTACGAATCCTGCGAAAAAGGCATCAAAGGAATTATGAAAGATCCGCCGGATGTTGCATTAATGGACATCGGCTTGCCGGGAATGACAGGCATCGAAGGCATTCGCATTTTGAAAGAAAAATTGCCAGATTTAGACATTTTGGTGCTGACCATTCAGAGCGAAAGCGACACCGTTTTCGATGCGCTGTGTGCCGGTGCCTGCGGCTATTTGATGAAAGATACGCCTCCCGCGCAGCTGTTGGACGCCATTCAGGAAAGCTACGATGGCGGTGCACCGATGAGCACCCGGATTGCCCGGCTCGTGGTAAAATCGTTCCAGATTGAGCAGCAAACATTGCTCACCACCCGCGAAACTGAAGTGCTGACCCATTTGTGCAAAGGCAAAAGCTACAAAATGATTGCAGACGATTTATTTATCAGCGAAGAGACCGTGCGGCGGCACATCAAAAACATTTATCGCAAGCTGGAAGTGCATTCCAAATCCGAGGCAGTTGCCAAAGCATTTAAAGAACGGCTGGTCAATTTATAAAAAAAGGGAAGTCACATCATCGCGACTTCCCCGTATTTTTCAATAGAAAACGGTGTTATTTACTTTCTGCATCATTGTTACTGTCCCACTTCACATCGCTCACCATTTTATCAATCATTTGTTCAATCGCCCACAGTTCAACCGGTCCGGCGCTCGCGTAATTCATGATTCGCTTTTTGCTGCCATCTTTCATCACAACGGTGGTGTAAACGGTTGGCATGTCGGTTACGTCGATCGAATACCTGTCTTCAAAATCCATAAACTTTGATTTTACAATGAGTTCAGTCAATTTATTAAATCCCCACAAATTGACAGTTCCGCTGTGTGTTCCAGTCATTTTCACATGCGATTTGCCTTCATAAACCACGCTGCCGTCATTTTTCAGTACAACCGAATACACAGGGCAGGTGCCGTAACAAGCGGTTCGTTCCAAATGGATTTCTGAAATTCCGGGATCGATTGTTGGTCCGCCGAGTGCGCCGCCCATCCATTTGCCACCCGGTTTCGCGTCTCTCCCGCTTTCGCCGGATGCCGCCGGTTTTCCCGCCGTATGGGATTGCCACAACACATTCACAATCATCCACTTGCCATCAAATTTTGCCAGTTGTAAATAATCGATGCCCCAAAAAGCGGTCAGTTTTGCGCTGGCGGTTTGATCCAGAACATCGTATATCTCTATCGATTTGGGCGCATCATCCGGGATCATTCCTTTTTTGTTGTAAGTTTTGGACAACTCAACCAGTTGCTCAAAGGTCATTTTAGCTTCTTTGTAAGTGCCATCTTTTTGATAAAACCCGCGTTTTGCCAAATCGGGATGAACACTTTTTTTGATGCGATCCGGTTGCATGTTGTAAACGCCTTCAACATAATCCAGCACTGCTTGGCGAACGTTTTTCTGTCCGGAAACATCCTGTGCGTTTGCATTGAAAATTCCTGCTACAGCCAACCCCATTATTAAAAACACCATATTTTTCATCATTTTTTCCTCAATTGTTTACTATTTCAATGTCATTAAGTCGGCTCGATGTTTCACTCTTTCGCAGACAGAAGTTGATCAGACGCTGCAATCCCGCTTCGAATAAATCTTTGTAATTGCTTAATTTGAGACTGTTCATCTTTATCCGTCGGAAATTTGTCCGCCGTTAAAACGGCGCCAACCCATCCTTTCGTATGCCAAAACCCATTACCGGTAAGTGATGGCAAAAGTTCCGTATTTTCGGGATATGGCCAGGGTGAGATATAAAAATATGGCAAAGGGTAATTAGCATCGCCGGGAGAAAGCCCCACTCCGATAGTTTTCACCTGCTCAGGGGAAGCGTTGGGATTGAGCGTGATTAATAAAGCAATATCAAAATGATGCGGCCAACAGCGCACCTCAGAGGCACCCGGATGATGGGTGTTAATTTCGGAGATCAGCAAATGGGCGTTGCCCCAATATTTTCCCAATTCCGTTGTCTCTGCCAAAATGTCGTCGGAGAACGGTGCACCACCGTCCACCGCATGCGGTTCAATTTCATAATGCATTTTCCGGCTAAATTGGTCAGGGTGATATCCGCTCACATTCAGTGATTGTTTCACCCAATTTTCAGCTTGCACCATTGTTTTTCCGGACAGTGTGAAAGCATCAGTTACGTCACCCGCTGCCGAAATTTTCAACAAAGCAAACTTAGTAGGGCTGATTCCAAATTTGCACTGTTCACCACCTTGCAGCATCCTTCCGACCAATGCGGAATGTTGTATCTCCCAACACATATTTGTGTGACTATCGTCGGGCTGATGTGTCAAATAGCACTTCCCTACTGCGGCGATAAACTGCGACGCAAAATGGAGTTGGCGTCGTGCATCCGCTAATTTTCCGGCAATTTCGATATCCCAGTTTTGCCAAGAATTAAAGCCAATATTATTTATCATATTAATTTCTCCATTTTGTGATGGCGGTTCAACCAAAGCTCACAATTGCATAACTTGAAATTGTTCGATCAACCATTACGAATCGCCAGTTCAACCTTTTTCAAATAAAGATGTGATCTTCTTCAAGAATTATTTTCCGAAAAAGGGTATATTCAAGCTATAAGTACACTCACATGGATGTCACCGGGAATACATTTTCTGAAATCGTTTAAGTTTTAAATCAACTTTTCGAAATAGCGTCGAACTTTTCGACATTAATACCGAAATAGTTAGCAAAAGTTCAACACAGTTGATTATCAATAGATCCGCTTTTGTCGCTTAAACCGTTATATTTTCTGCAGATAAGCCCTTTGTTTCTGCAAGAAATCCAGAATCTAAGAGCATGGCACAGGTTTTGCTTAATAAGTAGATAGGTTAAACGAGGAGAACCTGGCGATGCAATCTTCCGAATATTTAAAACTGATTCTCGATTTTCGCGAGCAGAAATCAAAAGAGTTAAAGCGGCTTATTTCGTATTCTGAAGCAATTGCGCTTTGGCTATCAGAAAGTGTACTTCCTCAAAGTGAAACAAGCAGGAAGCAAGTATTCACCCGATACATTGGTTAATAGGAGTTTTTTATGATACAGACAAAGGATGAATTTTATTACTCTCAGCTGGAAGCCATCCAAAATTTTTACAATATGCTGCGTGAAACAGATAAAGTAGATGTTTCATTGACAGAAGCTATTATCACATGGTTTACCGATGGATATGCGGAAGAATTTCGTGAGGATTATCTTAGGGATCATCCCTACGTCATCCAAAATTAACCCGTTTTATACGTTGCGTTTGCCGGAAAGCTGAACGACCAAATTCCGTTGGCGAGGGCGGTTATCAAAATCGATAAGTGTAACCTGCTGCCAGGTTCCCAAACATAACCGCTTGTTTATAAATGGGATAAGTAACGTCGGTTTCAGCAGTGCAGCCCTCACATGTGCATAACCATTTCCATCGTGCCAACGCTCGTTGTGGTGATAACGAGCGTTTTCAGGAAACAACATTTCGAACTTTTCCTTTAAATCTTTTATTAATCCGCTTTCGAATTCAATCGTTGTCAACCCGGCGGTTGAGCCCGGCACAAACACCAGAATACTGCCTTCTTCGAAATCACTATTGTCTAAAATTCCCTGCAATTCGGCTGTAATATCGATGATATCTGTAAAACCCTTTGTCTGGAGCGCCAGGCTTTTGGTTTGCAGATCAATCATTCTTTTTACCCAGAATTTTTTCGAGATTGTATTTCGAGCCGGTGGGTACGTCCTGGCAGATAAATTCGTATCCTTTTACCATCATCAGTTTTAGCTGCCGGATATCTGTTTCATCGAGAAATAAGTACGGTAAAAACTCCCGTTTTCCTTCGCTGTAATGAATTCCGCCGATGTTGATTTTTTTGAGTTTAAGTCCATTTTCAACCATTTGCAATACATCCTCAACGGATTCAACCAAAACCAGCGCCAATCGATCTTTTTCCTCAAAGGTATTGATGAATGCCAATGTATCAGAAATATTCAGCACTTGCGTATCCAAATCGCCTGCGGCCATTGTCATCATTTCTTTTTCCCAATCATTGCTGACGATTTCATTGTTGCCAACAACAATCTGTTTGAAATTGTAGTAGCTAACCCATCCAACCAAAACCTGCCCGTGAATCAGCCGGTCATCGATTCGTAGAATTAGTGACTTCATTGTCAATCCTTTGCTTACGTTCTAATTTATTGGCAGGGTAAAAATAAAGGAAACGCCTCCGGAAACATTATTTTCGGCGCGAATTGTTCCACCGTGCGCTTTAATAATTATCTTACAAATATATAATCCCAATCCGTATCCTTTTTGCTCCTCAGCACTTTGGTTAACGCGGAACGATTTCCGGAAAATACTTTTGAGATTTTCTTCCGGGATGCCGCCGCCATTATCGGTAACCCGCACTTCCAGCACACGTTCGGACGAACGATGAATATTGATATTGATCGATGATTTTGGTGGACAATATTTGATAGCATTTTGAATCAAGTTTGTAAAAATACGCTGAATTTGATAGCCATCGCCATTTACCGTCGGCAGCCCGGCTTCGATAGTTTTGGTGATTTTTTGTTGCTTTTGATCGGTTTGAATCCACAAACTCAACAACGCTTGATCGAGAACTTCGGCAATTGAAAACGGCGCTTTATCGATCGAAAACGCATATTGCTCCGTTTTGTAAATTTCGTTGATATCCTCCATCATATCCAAAACCTGATCGCCGAGAATCATGGATTTTTCCAGAAAATTTTTCTGTCCCTCGTTAAGCACACCGAAGGATTGGTTCATCAATAGCTCGATGTAAGCCATCAGGCTGTGCAGCGGCGAGCGAACATCGTGGATGAGCATCGCAGCCAGTTCTACCCGCGATTTCCGGCGAATCAAAAATTCATTCAAATTAAGCAACAGTGAAATTAATGGCACATTTTCATCATCACAGCGATACACATAATGACTTTCGGACGGTATATTTTCCGGCAAGTTTCCGGTGTGGATGACAATCGTTTTGACACCGGTTCGATTTAAAAATTCAAAAAACACGTCGTACGGAAAATTATTTTCCCGGTTATCGATAAAACAAAGATCCGGCGTTGTCGCTTTTTCGAATACAGATAAATCCGGTGTCGATTGGCTCAGTGTCCGAAAACCATTCTGTTCCAGGATTTCAGCATACCGAATCCTGAACTCCAGCAAAGGTGAAACCAATAATGCTAAATGATTTTGTTTCATATACTTACAAACCTATCGACCGATAAATTTTGCTGCACGTTTTTCTAAAAATGCGCGCGTGCCTTCTTTCATATCCTCAGTTTCACATACTTTGCTAAAACATTCGGCTTCAATATTTAATGCTGTTCCGAGCGGTTGTCCGGCTCCGTGATAAGCTGCGGACAAAATGTAACCCGCGGCCAACGGCGCTTTTTGAGCTAATTTGGTTGCCAAAGATTTTACATTTTCCAATAAATCCGCCGGTTCGACAACAGCATTTACCAACCCGATTTGCAGTGCCGTTTGCGCATCAACCATATCGCCGGAAAGCATCATCTGCAATGCGCGTCCCATTCCAACCAATCGCGGCAGGCGCTGCGTTCCGCCGTATCCGGGGATAATTCCCAAATTAATTTCCGGTAACCCGAAACGGGCTTTTGCAGAGGCAATACGGATATGGCAGGCCAATGCCAACTCACAACCGCCACCCAATGCAAAGCCATTAACGGCGGCAATCACCGGTTTACGCATTTGCTCAATTGCTGTAAAAATCTGTTGTCCGTGTTGGGCAAACTGGTGGGCGGATTTACCGTCCATTTCCGAAATCTGGCTGATATCCGCTCCGGCGACAAATGCTTTTTCTCCGGAACCGGTGATGATCACACATCCAATTTCGCTGCTTGATGAATATTGCGACACAACATCCGACAGCTCGTCCAATGTTTGTTGATTCAATGCGTTCAGTTTATCCGGACGGTTAATTTGAATAATCCCGACCGATGCATCAGTTTCGGCAATAATATTCTGGTATGCCAACATACACCTCCATTAGTGTTCAGCATAACTTGTTTTAGCTAAAAAATTGTAATGAACAGAACGAATAACTTACATATATTAGAACCGATATGCAACCGGATTAACGCAATGCCGATTGTGATTGTGACAGTTTTCCTACCGTCATTCTCATGCATTCTCTCACCAAATGCAACTCCAACATTCTTCCGAAAAATCAAAATTTTCTATTTTTGTTGATTTCGCTTCTGCAACTCATTATATTTTTGGCGCTCTAAAAACAGGACTGCTAATTATAAAACTTAAATTCAGTTAAATTAACAACTTACTAAAAAAGGAGATTCGCTATGAAAGTTAGACCATTAGCTGATCGCGTTCTCATCAAGCCGTTGGAAGAAGAAGAAAAAACTTCCGGTGGCATTATTCTCCCCGACAGTGCAAAAGAAAAGCCGATGCGGGGTCGGGTTATTGCTGTAGGTAACGGCAAAGTGGATGAAAACGGCAAACGCCATCCGCTGGATGTAAAAGCAGAAGATGTTGTGCTGTATGGCAAATATTCCGGCACCGATGTTAAAGTTGACGGTGAAGAATATCTGATCATGCGGGAAAGCGACATTTTGGCAATCGTTGAGTAATTTACTCAGCGAGCCGGATACGTATTAAATAATGAACAATAAACAATAGGAGATACATACCTATGGCGAAGCAAATTGAATATAGCTCCGACGCCCGTACCCGCCTCAGAAAAGGTGTGGATAAACTGGCTGATGCTGTAAAAGTTACCCTTGGACCGCAGGGTCGCAACGTGGTTATCGAGAAAAAATTTGGTGCTCCCACAGTAACCAAAGACGGTGTAACCGTTGCAAAAGAAATTGAACTGGAAGATGCAGTTGAAAACATGGGTGCACAAATGGTTCGCGAAGTTGCCTCCAAAACCAGCGACGACGCCGGTGACGGAACCACCACAGCAACCGTTTTGGCACAAGCCATTTACACCGAAGGTTTGAAAAACGTAACCGCCGGTGCAAACCCGACCGAAATCAAACGCGGTATTGAAGAAGCTGTAAAAGTGATTGTTGCCGAATTGCAATCCATCAGCCGCCCGATCGAAGGCAAAAAAGAAATTGCCCAGGTTGGCGCTATTTCCGCAAACAACGACATGACCATTGGCGATCTGATTGCAGAAGCAATGGACAAAGTTGGCAAAGATGGCGTTATTACCGTTGAAGAAGCCAAATCGACCGAAACCAACCTGGAAGTTGTGGAAGGTATGCAGTTCGATCGCGGCTATCTCTCCCCCTATTTTGTAACCGATCCGGAAAACATGGAAGCCGTGCTGGAAGACGGTTTGATCCTGATCCACGACAAAAAAATATCCAACATGAAAGATCTTCTGCCGATCCTCGAAAAAGTTGCCCAAACCGGCAAACCACTTCTGTTGATCTCTGAAGATATCGAAGGCGAAGCTTTGGCAACACTGGTTGTCAACAAACTGCGCGGCACCCTGAAAGTTGCTGCTGTTAAAGCACCGGGCTTTGGCGATCGCCGCAAAGCAATGCTGGAAGATATTGCCGTCCTCACCGGCGGTCGTGTGATCAGCGAAGAAACCGGTTTCAAACTGGATAGCGCAGTACTCTCCGATTTGGGTAGAGCAAAACGCATTGTTATCGACAAAGACAACACCACAATTGTTGAAGGTGCCGGCAAAGGCGATGACATCAAAGGCCGTGTTAACCAAATCCGCAAACAAATTGAAAACACCAGTTCCGATTACGATCGCGAAAAACTGCAGGAACGTCTGGCAAAATTGGCTGGCGGTGTCGCAGTGCTGAAAATTGGTGCAGCTACCGAAATCGAAATGAAAGAGAAAAAAGCCCGTGTTGAAGATGCGCTGCATGCAACCCGCGCTGCCGTAGAAGAAGGCATCGTTGCCGGCGGTGGTGTAGCTGTGCTTCGCGCGTTGCCCTCGCTCGACAAACTCTCTTTCGACGACGACCGTCAGATTGGTGTAAACATCATGAAACGTTCGCTCGAAGAACCCATTCGCCAGATCGTTCGCAATGCCGGTTTGGAAGGCGCAGTGATCGTTCAGAAAGTGAAAGAAGGCAGCAAAAACTTCGGTTTCAACGCAGCTACCGAAGCTTTTGAAGAAGATATGATCAAATCCGGTATCATCGACCCGACCAAAGTAACCCGCACGGCAGTAGAAAACGCCAGCTCGGTTGCCGGTTTGTTGCTGATGACCGAAGCCGTAATTTCCGATATTCCTGAAAAAGAAGAACCCATGCCCGGTGGCGGTGCTCCCGGAATGGGTGGAATGGGCGGAATGGGCGGCATGTACTAAACGCCTGTTTTTCCAACCGTTGCAACTTGAGAGGCTCCCCTGCGGAGCCTCTTTTTTTTGTACCGGCTGAGCACATCCTGTAACCAATTCCGGTTTCAATCGTATCTCGAAATGAGCTGCGAAAATACTTGAAAATTTCTTCGCATAAGCTTAAACTGTTCAAAACCCGGATGGAAAATGACAAACACGCTCGGAAAAATTCTGATAGTTGATGATGACGAAGATGTGCTCATTTCTGCAAAATTGCTGCTGAAAAAGCACAGCAATCTTGTGCACACCGAAAATGATCCAACCCAAATACCCACTCTGCTCAAAAATGAACAATATGACGTTATTCTGCTGGATATGAATTTTAGTGGTGACCAAACCAGCGGCAGCGAGGGCTTTTTTTGGCTGAACCGTATTTTAACCATCGAACCATCCGCGGTGGTTATTTTATTTACTGCCTATGGTGATGTAAATTTGGCTGTACGTGCGATAAAAGAAGGCGCAACCGATTTTGTAATGAAACCGTGGGAAAACGAAAAATTGCTGGCGACCCTTTCGGCCGCATCGCGGCTGAGCTCATCGCAGCAGCAAATTCGCGAATTGCGCCATCGCCAAACCGAGCTGCAGAACGAAACCAATCGCCCGTTCGGCGAAATTGTCGGGCAGTGTGCTGCCATGCAACGGGTTTTCTCGACCATCCAAAAAGTGGCAAAAACAGACGCCAATGTGCTGGTGCTGGGCGAAAACGGCACCGGAAAAGAGCTGGTCGCGCGGGCGCTGCATCGCCAATCGCAACGCAGTAACGAGGTTTTTATCAGCGTGGATATGGGCGCCATCACCGAAACGCTGTTCGAAAGCGAGCTGTTCGGTCACACCAAAGGCGCATTCACCGGTGCAAAAGAAGACCGCGCCGGACGCTTCGAAATCGCGAATAGCGGCACTTTATTTCTCGATGAAATTGGCAATCTGTCGCTGCCGCTGCAGGCGAAGCTCCTCACCGCAATCCAAAAGCGGCAAGTTACCCGGGTCGGTTCGAACAAATATCGCGATGTCGATATTCGCCTGATTTGCGCAACCAACATGCCCATTCACGAAATGGTTGCCCAACGGGAATTCCGGCAGGATTTGCTCTATCGCATCAACACAGTGGAGATTCACCTTCCGCCCCTGCGCGATCGCACAGAAGATATCCCTTTGCTGATCGAACATTTCCTGAAAATTTACGGCAAAAAATATGGCAAACCCGAATCGCGACTCAGCCAGGCGACGCTCAATAAATTGCAGAAATACCATTGGCCGGGGAATATCCGCGAACTTCAGCATGCGCTGGAGCGCGCAGTTATCCTCAGTGATAACAATGTGTTACAACCCGGTGATTTCTTTTTCAACGCGGAATTTTCAGATGAAGATGAACTGGCGCTGGATTCCTACAATCTGGAAGATGTGGAAAAACTGGTCATCCGAAAAGCCATCACCAAACATGCCGGAAACATCAGCAAAGCAGCGCGGGAGCTGGGATTAACACGGGCATCACTGTACCGGCGACTGGAAAAATATGGTTTATAAACGATTTCGCTGGGTAATAATCGCACGGATTTTGTTCCTCTCCGCGCTTATTTTTCTGCTCAACTATTTGCTGCTGGAAACTGAATATATTGCCGCGGTGATCATCATCGCGGGGTTAATTATTTACAATATTTTCATGCTGGTTCATTATGTCGAAAAAACAAATCGTGATCTCGCGCGGTTTCTCGACGCCGTAAAATACTCCGATTTTTCCCAAACATTTATGCTCACCGGGCTCGGTTCCTCATTTAACGAATTGAAAACCGCATTTAACGATGTCATCGCCAAGTTTCAGCAAGCACGCGCAGAAAAAGAGGAGAGCTTCCGTTATCTGCAAACGGTGGTTCAACACGTTGGCATCGGGTTGCTCGCATACGACGATAACGGTGAAATTAACCTGCTCAACTCCGCCGCCAAACGCTTGCTGGAAGTAACCCATCTCAAAAATATTTCCCAATTGGAACGACGCAGCGTTGCATTGGTAAACACATTGAAATCACTGGAAACCGGACAGCGCAGCCTGATCAAACTTCACCGGTCCGGTGAAGAAATGCAACTCGCCATCTACACCACTGAATTTTTGATGCAGAGTGAGCGATTTCGGCTGGTTTCCATCCAGAATATCGGCTCGGAACTCGCGGAAACGGAAATGGAAGCATGGCAAAAATTGATCCGGGTGCTCACCCACGAGATCATGAATTCCGTTACGCCGCTATCATCGCTGGCGGCTTCTGCCAACGAACTGCTGCGCGATAGCATCACCGAAACCAACGCACCGGAAGCTGCATTTGAAGATATTCAAATTGCCCTCACAACCATCGAACGGCGCAGCCAGGGATTGCTCAAATTTGTCAATGCGTACCGAAATCTCACCAAAATACCCAAACCGAACTTTCAGGCAGTGAAATTGGGTGAATTGCTGGAGCAATTGTATGTGCTGATTGTAGGGCAGATGGCTGAGGAAGGCATTTCGCTGGAAGTAAATGTGCGTCCCTCAAGTTTGGAAATTACTGCCGATCCGGAATTGATCGAACAAATTTTGATCAACCTGCTGACCAACGCACAACACGCGGTAATCGGGAGAGAAAACCCACAAATACAATTATTAGGCAAGATGGACGAAAGAGGGCATCCACTGATTGAGGTAGCGGATAATGGAAAAGGAATGTCCCGGGAATTGCAGTCGAAAATTTTCATCCCGTTTTTTACCACAAAATCCGGCGGATCGGGCATCGGGTTGAGCCTTTCGCGGCAGATTATGCGGCTGCACAACGGCACGCTCACAGTCAAATCCGTTGAAGGCGAAGGCACGGTTTTCACCCTCAGGTTTTAATTTCACCGCATCACAAAATGTCACGCATTTTCAGGATTTCATTCCGGCGGGAAAGCTGGTCGGCGGCGCTGTTCCGGCGCAATTCTTCATCGAGAATCTGGAAAATTTCAGCGCGTGTAAAGCGCATTTCGTAGCGTTGTTTGTTTTCACCGATACCAACCGTTCGCGTTTCGATCAGCTTTTGGCTCACCAATTTTTCAATCCGCTGGTGCAGCGTCATAAATGTTTGGGAATGTTCCGGTTCACTTTCATTGTAGCGATCGTAATATTCCGTCGCGCTCAGCCCCGGTTTCTCCCAAATAATGTTCATCAGTTCAACATCTGTTTCATCAAATGAAATAGCTGGCGTGCCTTTTATCGCGTTGTAACCGGCTTTTGTGCCGTAATACATCAGCACAACCATTGGCATAATGGGCACCATGCCGCCGTAATTGCCATACTCGCGTTTTACGTTATCGTGATCGCGAACTTCGTCGGCGTAGTGAAATTTGTATGCGGTGCTGTTCTGAAAATCGAGGAAAACGCGCTGTTGATTATTTTGGGATTCGGCGGAATGTAACAAATCATCGAAAGTGGTGTGCGGTCCGACAGGCAATCCGGGTGACAGCAAAACCGACATGCTGTTCAACTGCGGCTGTTGCAATCCCAATGATTGAGTCGTGGAAATTTGGGTGCTGTCCGGCGCGTTTGTCAAAACTCTTTGACCGGTTTTGAGTCTGGCAGAATCCGGTTTGGTTGTGGCCGGTTGCGCCTGCAGCGCAGAAATACAAACGATCATAATCGTCATTGCAAATTTGAAACATCCAGCCATAACCATCACCCCATGGTTTAGAGATCCGTCGATAAGCGGAAACGCATGATGCGATTATTACCTGTATCTGCAATAAAAACAACCTGTTGCTCAAGAAATGGTAGCACGGCAATGCCCTTTGGATTTTTGAACTGTGCATCTCCCACACCTTCACCGAGCACAGATTGTTGCATCGTTCCCTGTTGTGAGAAACGATAGAAACCCGGTTCTGTTCCCGACCCACCGGCATCCACTGCAAAGATAAATCCGTTGCGATCCAACGCTACATCTTCGAGGTTCGCCCGGTTATCGATGCTATACATGTCCTGCCCAATCAATCCGGTGTTGGGTGTCAAAACAACATCGCCTTCGCGAATGGCGGTGGTTACATGTTGCAATTTGAAATTGTTCGGCGCCAATTGAGCAGTGCGACCAATATGCACAAAATAAAACGCCGGCGACACTTCGTTGGTGGAAGAAATATCCAGCCAGCGTTCGCGAATGGACACAATTGCTGTCGGCACAATTGCGGAATACAATCCGGTTCCGTTCACGTTCAGCGGCAGCGGCCCCTTCAGCGTGTGGTTCGGGTTGAAATCGTAAATGAAGCTAAATTCTTTAAAAACAGTGCTGGAATCTGCAACATCCAAAACGGTCACATAATATTCAAATCCGTTGTACACCGAAATTCCGGTAAATTGGCGAGTGGGTCGGCTGGTTTGTTCGAACACTTTTTCGACCGGCGCATTCCCGATCTGGTGATTCACTCCAACAAGATCAATTTTGTAAACGGCGTTGGTTTTGTTCACGATCAGCAGTTGCAAACTGTCGTTTTGAGTGATGGCTTCCGGCTGTGGAATCGGTTGGGAAATCCCCTGAATTGTGCCGCCGAGATCCATCATCACAATACGGTCGTTGCCGGTATCGCAGATATACAAAAAGTTATCCGCACCCAGATAAATGTCCGCCGGTTCGCTAAAATTGTATCCGTTTGCCGCGTCCAACGGCGGATTGAGCTGCACATAAACGGCTCTACCGATATTTCCACCATCATCATCCGACGGCACGGTGGGCAACGGCGTTTTTTCGTGACCGCATGCTGCCAGTAAAACGGTGATTAAAATGATAAAAGTGCTGTTAAAAATCCTGCTCATTCAACAATCCTCGTTGCTCTCTATCGATAATTTTTTGGCATCTAAGTTAAGTTAAAACAATAATTGAACGGCAAGCCGGTTCACTTCGCCAAGCCGCCCGAAATTGGTGTAGGCATAATCCAGCCGGAAATCCGCCATGGTAATCGGAAAATGCAATCCGACGCCCAGCGAAAAACTTTCCTCAACCTGCGCAGTTTTGTAGCCGCTCCGAAATGCCAGGGTTTCTTTCCACCAGTATTCCATTCCCAGGTTGACATTTTCCGCGTTGTCATTCGGGTGATTGAGCTGAATTGATCCGGTAACCCGGTGGTTTTCGCGATCCATCAGTTCACCGGCAATGCCGATGCGAAAAACAGTTGGCGGTGCAAACGATTGATATTCGGTAATTTCCGTTTGCTCATTGTTCAAATTTGTATTCAGCGATGTGCCTGTTGGCGCCATATCATTGCCAAAATTGGAAACTGACACCGCAAACCGGGTCGATTTCCAACCGGTTTTGTAATAGGTTCCCAAATCGAACAGCACCGCACGCATCGTTAAATCGGCGATGGTTTCATGCATAAATTTGACAGACAAACCAAAGCTAAACTGATCCGTCATGTTGCGAGCGTAGGTTAGCCCGAGTAAAAAATCCCCGAAGCTGAACATCCGCCCGGTGCCGAAAGGCTGCAATTCCGTAGTTTCCACCATATCTTCGGTGTGCAGGTAAGTGATCGCCGCACCAATCGAGTTCGACTGATTGATGTGATAAACCGCTCCAACGTACTCCATTTTCACATCCACTACCCATTGTGTGTGGGAGAAAAACACCGCGTTTTTGTCGAAAAGGGCAATTCCTGCAGGATTCCAATACAGCGATTCGATATCGTCCGCAACTGCAACATACGATTCGCCCATACCAACAGATCGGGCACCGACACCGATTTTCAGAAACTGCGCTGTGGAAATCCCGACGCGTTGTCCGCCAAGATTTGGAAATAATTGTGCCCACATCAATTGCGGGATGATCAAAATAATAAAAGCCAAAATTCGCATGTATAACGCCCAATTTGGGTTAACGATTATTTTTTGTGCACCATATAAATAGATTTAATTGTCAGATCGGGATTTTTGCATCTGCAGAAATCCAGCTATTTTTTATCAAAATTTCATAAATAAGCCCATTCGGATATTCCGTGGCGTCCGCCAGCGCGAAGGATCGGACGGAAACGGTGACGAAATCGGGTAAAACACATCCGGATAGCGGGGATCATTCCAGCCTTCCGGAACGTCATCGCCAAATTCGTAAGCGTTGCCGGTAACCGGATTGATGATCGTCGGGTTTTGATCGTTAAACAAATTTTTGACTTCGAGCGTCAACCCGTATTCCATCCCGGCGATGCCAAAATATTTGGTAAAACTCAGGTCTGCCCATTTCCAGTGTTTGCCGATCTGGCTGAAAAATTCGGTCTGGTCGGTGGTGGATTGGTAAATCGGGCGACCGTCATTCGGGCGAATCTGAACAAATTCAACCGGCGTATACCGGCGTCCGGATTGCGCAAACCAGCGGAAATTCATCTGCCAGTCACTCGGTAATTTTAACCCGAACATGTTCGGATTATCCCCTTTGGGCACGTTGATCGAAAGGTTTGCAGAGAGTTGCCACGGTCTGTCCCAACGGGCGAAAACCTCTTTGATAGGCTGCTCATCCAACAGGTTTTGAGCAAGCAGCAAACCGTCATCGGATGACGAGGATTTTGTGGTGATGATCGAGTAACTGCCGTTAAAGCTTCCGGAAAAATATTTGGCAAAACGGGTGCGATACTCGATTTCCATTCCGCGACCGCGGGCGTAATCCAGATTGATGTAAGTAATCCCGTCAATTCCCCGGCGCACCTGCGGCACAGACACGGTTTGGATGTAATCAAAAATATCGTTGTAATACGCGTTCACGCTGATCACATCGTCGTTCGTCAATTTGTAGCGCAAGCCAAGTTCATATTTTACACTGGTTTCCGGGTCGAGCGTCGGGTTGCCGAATCGCTGGAAAGACGATTTGAAACGCGATTCACCGAGCTTTGCATAAACAAATTGCGGGCGCGGTAATTTGGAAAAATGACCGTAGTTGAAATACAACATCATATTATTGGAAACCGGGTGCGAAACGCCCAAACGCGGCATCAACCGGGCTTTGAAACGGTTGCCAAACACGCTGAATGTTTCATCCAGATATTGCTCCTGCAATCCTTCGGTAAAGCTGGAATTATCGCCGAGCACTGCGCGGTCGACAAATGCGCCGGGCATCCACCAATCCAGTCGCGTGCCGATGTCCAGATAGAATCCTTTAAATTTGATATCATCCTGAATGTAAAATGCACCGTCCGCCGGATGAACCCGGTAAATATCCTGGCTGGAACCAAAACCGCCTTCCACATACGGATCAGCAATGTCGATCAACTGCATTTCTTTGAATGCGCCTTCAAAACCGGCCTTGACGGTGTGAATATCATTTACAACGCTGGTGATGTCGCCTTTCAGCGTGAACCAGTCCACATAGTGATCGTGCCAGGTGAAATCGTTGCCGTAATCGTAAAATCCGTCACCGGGAATCACCCGAACTTTATCCGGATCGTTTCCGGGATTAAAATAGGTAACAGGCAGTCGCGTCACATCCACCGGCTGCAAATATTCCGACCAGTGGCGTCCGTCCCAATCCGCACGGAGCTGTGCGTAATAACGGCTCAACCGCAGTTCGTAAAACGTTTTGTTATTCAGCGTATGTTGCCAAGTTAGCGAGCTTTGCTCGTTGTCATGGGTAAATGTGTTAAAATTGTCCAGGTTTTTGGAAAAATCGTATGGGAATCCAGGTGTCGGCTCCACATACTCCAGGTTGGTTTGGAGCGATTGGGTATTCTGATTAATCGATAGCGACCGATTGTAGGAATACGTCAGCGTGTATTTCGGCGCGATTTTCCAGGTCAGTTTGAACAATGCAGACCAACTGTTGTTCTGTCGCGGCGCAAAAGTTGTTTCGTCGGTCAGCTCCGAGCCGAATAGCGAAATTTTCGGCGCGATGGATGAGCGCAATTGCGTTGCTGTTGCCCGGGTGTAATCATCCGAAAGATAGGTGTAAACATTGAGAAAAAAATACATTTTACCGGGAATATCCACATTAATCCACGGCAGCATTTTGCTAGAAATCGGTTCCGCTCCGCTAAAATTAAACTCGTAATGATCGGTGTTAAAGCTGAACGATTCGTTTTTAAACATACCAAGATGATCTGATTTATACGATAAATAACCTTCGTATTTATCACCGCCGGTTTTGGTTTTCACATTTACGATACCGGAAGTCGCCTGCCCGTATTCAGCTTTGAAACCGCCGGTGATCACCTCAACTTCTGAAATAGCGTTGGCGCTGATGTTCAGCCCGTAACCGGTGCCGGAAAGCGGATCCTGAACGGAAATACCGTCCAGCAAATATTGCGCTTCGTAGGTTCTACCGCCGCGAATATGGATTTCGTTGTCCTGCTCCACAACACCAACCTGCTGACTGACCAGTTGCAGCGCGTCATTGGCGATGGTTTTATCGATGTCCTCTGCCGTCATGTTGCGAACGGTGCTCGTTTCTTCCAGATCCAGCAACGGCTTTTCGCCGATCACTTCCACTTCCTGCCCCAACGCCAGCGGCGAAGATTCCAGCGCAACGTTGATCGTCACCGATTCGTTTGCGACAACCTGAACACTGGTTTTCTGCACCACTTTGTAGCCGATGTAACTGATTTCCAGCGTGTAATCGCCGGGCGCAACATCGCTAATCAAATAGAAGCCGTCGCCATCTGTTGTTGCACCGTAATAAGTGCCTTTCACCAGCACGTTAACACCGATGAGCACTTCGCCATTTTCGCGATCGGTCACGATGCCGCGAATCGATCCGGTTTGTTGGGCAAATGCCATTGCGCTGCTCAAACAGATGAAAAATAGCAATATCATTTTTTTCATTCGAAAAACTCCTGCACCCGGTTCTTCCGGGTTAATCAACTGATTTTATTTGTGTTATCTCAAAACACATCCATCAAAATAATCTCGAACAATTCATCGAGATTGCCATTTCCCTGCAGAAAATGGAGCGGTGTTCCGGAAAAAACGAAATCGAAATCACCGGTGTTGTCGTTTCTGCCGAGGATCACGAACAACGGGTCTGTGGTGATGGCCGGATCATCGTAGCGATACATCGGCACCGCGCCGGGCGATGCTTTCAGCGCAAACGCGCCACCCAAAATGAAAGTGGATACTTTCAAATCCGGTAACGGCTGCAGCGTCGGAAACTCGGTTGCAAATGCGGGATCGGGATAAAAATTCTGATTCGTTGCGATAAAATTGTATCGGGTGCCGAGCGTATCCACCGGCGCAAAAGCCAGCGGTTCGCCCTGCGTTCCGAATGCGCTGTTGAACTGCACCGCATAAATGATTTTTCCACCGTTCTGGCGGAATTCCGGGATGGCGGATTGGGCGTAAATAAAGTGCGGATCACTATTTTGGATGATATCCGTATACCAAATGATCCGGTCGAACAGCTTCAGCGTTTCGGTGAACTGGCGCGGCGATGCCGGAAATTGCGCTTCGATGTTCCAATAGGTGTAATCTTCGCCGATCGTTGGCAGCAAATTGTTCAACAATCCGCGATAATAGGCATCGGGGCGACCGCTGGCAGCGCTTTCAACAGCGTAATCGTCGATCAGCAGATAGCTGCCGCGCGGTAATTTGACATACCATGTATTGACCACTTCTTCCGGCATGCGAATTTCCTGGCTGCGGGCACCGGCAATGTCCACGGCGCGGAGCCAGAGAACATGTTCGCCCTCTGTTAGTCCGTCTGCGGCTTTCAAATCTACGCTTCGGGCATCGCCCGGCAGTTGAATCCAGTTGCTGGTATCGTCCAACGCATATTCAATAAATTCAATAGTTTCGTCGCCATCTGGATCGGCGGCAGACCAGGCGAAACTGGCGACTGTCAGCGTCGTATCGGGAATGCGACTGTTCGGTGACCACGCCACCTGCGGGCGGGTATTGGCGATCGGGAATTCCTGAGATGCAGGTGTGGGATCTTCCAGATTCAGGTTATCCACAGCTTTCACTTGCAACACGTAACTGGTATCCGCACCGGTGATTCGCAACGCAAAAGTGCCGGAACGCTCGCTGGTGAACGTCCAGTCATCGGCGGTGGGATTCAGTTCCAGCGTGTAATAAAATCCGGTGATAAAACCGTCCGGATCGCGACCGTCCCAATAAAATGTCTGAACGCTTTGGGTGGTGTTCAGGCTGTCGCCTTTGACAAAAATGGTGGTTTCCGGTGGCTGGTTTGCATTCAGATCGCCGGTAATCTCACTGTCGCAGCGCCAGAACGCCAACGCAATAACCGTTAAAACGATAACAGATTTTAATTTCATATGATTGTTGGTCGTAAAGTTCTGTTCAATAAATGTTTATCTAATTATTTGTGATTATTCAATTTACATGCGAACACCTGCACCACTGCAGATGGGCGCCGTGGAGATGACCTTCCTGAACGTCCCGCTCAATTTCGTGAAAAATATCAAACTGCATACCCTTCAGACTTTCGCGAAGTGATTCAGGTTCATAGAGCAAAGATTCTACCGGCGGGCCGCCGGTTTTGAATTGTAGCTGACGCGGCGTGTATGCTTCCATCACAAAAACGCCACCCAGCTTCAATCCCTTAACAGAATCTCGATAAACTTGCGATCGCAACGGCTCCGGCAAATGGCAAAAAATTGAAACGATGCCATCCCACGTTTCAGGTTCAATTTCGAAATGCTGCAAATCTGCAACAACGGTTTCAATCGAGACATCATTTTTGGCAGCCAATTGCTGTGCTTTTTCCAATCCGACAGCGGAGGAATCCACTCCCGTAACGCGAAATTGTCTCTTCGCCAGAAAAACGCTGTTTCGACCCTCGCCTTCAGCGAGGCACAATATTTTTCCGCCCGTCGGCATTCGGTTTACAACGCTCTGCAAAAAGTCGTTTGGATCAGTGCCGTAAACGTATTCGCTGGCAGCGTAGCGGATGTCCCATTGATTCTGCATAAATTTCGATTCATTTTGTCAGTAATTGCACAAAACATTTTTTCATAAAAAAGAACACGGATGACGCAGAATTACGTCATCCGTATTCGGTGATTTTTTCAGATTATTTCAACAGCACCATTTTTTTGGTGATGTTTTGATTTTCGCCGGTCAGTTTGTAGAAATAGATGCCGGAGCCGACAGCAACACCTTTATCGTTGCGGCCGTCCCAGGTCAATTCGTAGCGATTTGGCGTTTGGAAACCATTCACCAACGTGCGAATTTGCTGACCCAACACGTTGTAAACGCTCAACTTATAAGTTCCTGCACTGTTTACAGTATAGCGAATGCTGGTGGTCGGGTTGAACGGATTCGGGAAATTTTGTTCCAGTTCAAACGCTGTGGGGAGGTTATCATCATCTTCGATACCAACGCTTGAGCCAACATCCAGGGTATCGCGGGGCAGGATTTTTGTGTTCCCAAAACTGAAATATCCAAATCCCTGCAAAAATGCCAGGTTGTCGTTCAATGCATAGGTTGAATCGAGGTTGCCACGGAATGCGCTGGCGCGATCGTCAACACGAACACCTCCGGTGCCGTCGTCGATGGTAAATTCACCGAAATTGCTCGGTGCATCCGGGAACGGATTGGTGACGGTCACGTTTTCAAAACGCAGCAAAACGCTTTCATAAGGCTCAACATCCGGGGCACCTGTAACCATTTGACCAGTAGTCAGAACAACCGGTTCAAAAGCGCCAACACCGGCATTTACAACAACGCTGTTGGTTACATTGTTGATGCGAGTGATGCCAAAATCTTCTTCGATGGTTCCGGTAACTTCCACTTCATCGCCATAGATATGGGTGAACGTGCCGTCATTTACCCAAATGCCGGACCACATATCGGCGGCTTCCTGGATATAATAGTCACCCAAAAAGTCCGTAGAATCGGTCATTACCACACCGCGAACGGTTACTTCGTAGCCATTGTACGGCGAGACATCAACCCGATATCCGTGGGTATCCTGCAAATCGCGAATACTTAAACCATTTTGGCGAACGGTATACATGTAAACTTGTCCGTTAGTGCGGGATGTATCTCCGGGTAATGTGCTGCGATCACCAACATTATCTACTGATGAAATAAAATAGCGAACAAACGCACCGTCTGACTGTGCCGGAATTGCACCTGCAAATGTATCTGCAACGGCATTCATTCGCAGGGATTGATAGGGTGCATCGTTGATGCTGTAGAACAATCGTGCTTCCTGAACGTTGCCATTGTCTACTATTGATGCTTTAACCGTTACGTTATCCGACGGCGTGGGTACACCAACGGTACGATATGCACCGGAAATTACCGGCGGGCTGGAAAGCTCTACTAAATCCAACGTATCACGTGGGTTAATTGTATATACCTGACCTGGCGATCCGCTTTCATCGCGAGTAAATCCGTAGACTTCAACTTCTGTACCGTTTGATGGCCATTGGTAAGCACCGGGAAGTCGATCATGAAACCAGTTAAAATATTCAGCAATGTAAGTAATACCGGTTCCATCGTTGATGGACGCCCAGTTGCCACTAATATTGTTGTTCACAATTACAGCATTTTCAACTTTAACCCATTGGCTTTCCCATTGTTCGCCGGCAGATTTACTGACCAAATCAGCAGCCGTAAGCACAATCGGATCCGGCAACGGATTACCTGCCGATTCAATCGTCACCGGAACTACCGGGTCCGGCTGAAAGGGCACACCGTAAATATTGATTTGCGAAAACGTGCTAAACTCCGAAATGACGCCGGTAAAGTAGCACACCATTCCAGGCTCAACAAATTGCAGTAGTGTCTGAATTTGGCTGGTATCGTCCTGAACCACAAAAAATCCGTTCCACGGATCGGTCGGCGTGTCCGGATCAACAATATAAATGGACCAGCGGGCGCCAATCCACAAATCGCGCGGACCGGTCATTACCAGACCTTTAACCACAACCGTATCGCCAACAAACGGCGATAAATCATCCGTTCCGGGATCGGAAACAAACTGCAGATCGTAAATGCTAAGGGTATCAAATGCTGCCTGTGCAAAAACGCTCTGTGATACGCCAATCAGCATAAGCACTAATAAGAATTGTGTCAATTTTTTCATCCATTCGCTCCTTTTTTTGGATTGATAATTGAATTATTTGATAATCACAAATTTTCCACGGTAAACATCCCCGCCGTCCAAATCTTTCACGGTAAACAGATACAATCCGGTTGCGATCGCCTGATCTGCTTCGGTAACCAGATCCCAGGCATGTTCGCCTCCGGCAAACACCGTTTTTCCTTCGGAAAACTGGCGATACCATTCGATATCGTCGCCGGTATACGCTTCGCCGTTGTGCACGAACGAACCCACCTGATCGCCAGCAAGCGTGTAAATGCGAACCTCGCAATTTTGAGGGAGATTGTAAAAATATAATTTTCGCTGACGTTCCAGCCCGCCATCCCACAGCGCGTTTACGCGGTAGGGATTGGGATAAACACCAATCTGCCGGTCAGCTTCGTTATTTACCGGCGTTCCGGGGCTTACCACAACGGCGTTTTGCAACCGGCTGCTTTCGAGGCTCGGCAGATTCAGTTCCACATCGCCGCTGTCGAAAGCAGAAATAGCAAACGCATATTGCCAGCCATTCAACAGATTGTCGATTTCCAGCTCGTAACGATAGGTGATCGTATCATTTAATCCGGTCTGGAGATTGGGAACAATTTCGGTTATCGGCTCTGCCATCAGCGCTTCGTCCAGTCCGCTGTCGTAAAATCGCCCATCGATGCGGTCGTATTCCGCAATAAGCTGCATATTTTCGAACAATCCCTGACCGGCAAATTCACCGCCTAAAAAGGAGCGATAAATACGATAACCTTCGAAATCTCGTTCTTTGGAAATCAGGTCGACGGATTTTTCCGCAGTATCGTCCCAGCGCAACACCACTTTCCGGTTTCCGGGAATCACTTTCAGATTCGGTGGCGATGGCGGTGTTGGCAAAATATAACGATCGAGGCGACCGTTGCCGTTCACATCTTCGGTGGAATCGGTTCCGGCAAAATCGAGAATGCCATTGCGATTACTATCTTCGCCGTGATAGGCGCGCTGCGCCCAAGATACGTTTTCCAATAAATTTTTGCGTTGATTAATGGTATCAAACCGGGGTGGATCGCCGCCAAATTTACGTCCGCAAACAATTGCAAATACTGCGTTTATGGATTCACCAGCCGGAATCGAAGAAAACGGGCCGGTGCTGATCAAATTCATATAATTGCCCGGCTGATTGTTAATTGCCTCATTCGCGATAGCTTCGCCCATGCGTTGGTATTTGCTGGCTTCGTCTGCCGGTGCACGTTCCCAGTCGGCATCGCCACCGCTGAACAACCACCAGTTGTTGATCATCTCATTTTGATAGGTTACGCCACTGGGTGTTTCGCCGCCGAGCAAAACCATCGCAACGTAACTGTCCGCATTGCTGTAGTTGTTGGCGCCGTATTCATATGCATAAATCATTTTAGCGGTATCGTTATTCATAAAACCGATGCCGACATCCGAGTAAAACGGACCGCCGACACGTGGAGAAATATTGTTGGTATTTCTAACCACCAAATCTGCCCAAAGCCCGACGTATGTATTGTTGATGGGTTCATCGCTCAAATTGGTGATGGTGTAATTGAGAATTACAAAATCATCGGCAAAGGGGAAATTCCATGCGTATGTTTCCATGTGCACAGCAAGTCCCAGCGGTTGATGATTGGGAATTTGAATCGCTGTTCCGGGGATAAACGTATTGGTATCCACAAAATCTGCCACAAAATCCTGATGGCTGATCGCCTCCGGCGAATAAAACGCGTTTGCCGGCAGCGACGATCGCTCGCTGATCAGATCGTTTAAATCGGCGGTATTGGTAAATTCAAAATTGGCAGCGCCCGCACCGCCGGACAAACTGGAAATATTGAATGCACCGGTCGTTACGCGAATGCCTTGCGATGTTTCGCCGCCAACCCACAGCCCGCCGACAAAAATATGTTCAATTGCCGAACCTTTGGGATATTCGCAGGATGGTTGATCAATGGGTGTTTGCGACACAAAACCATCGCCAAACGTGCCATAGTTTGTAACCGTCAGGCTAATATTGCCGACGTTGGTAAAATTATCATCGTCATCAACCAATACTTTGGCAAAACGGGGATCCTTCAAAAGCGGGGACCGATCTTGCGAAAAAGCACTGCCAAAACAAAGGAAGATGAATGCGGATAACATTAGCGCTGTAAAATCACGGGGAATTTTTTGCATACTGGAAATGGGTCTCAATTTGTTATTCTTATCATCGCTGCCAAACTTATCGATCCGATATTACAGGAGCAATTCAATGTAACATCAAAATGACAAAAATGATTATACATTCCATCATCCAGAAAAGCAAGCATAGTTTAAACACAGTTTACCCTTTAATCCATTGGTGAAATTTATGCACAAATTCGTCTTGCTTTTTCCGCTGTTTTTTTCGTATTTCAGGAACTGAAAGGACAACAACAACCATTGATAATTCCAGAAATGAATAAATCTACGCCCATATTACTGATTGCGCTGTTGCTGCCGATGCTGCTTCTCGGACAATCGAATCGCCCGTTAAACATGTTTTATCCGGGCAACATCCGTTTTTCATCTTCCATACCTGCGGCACGGTCGCTGGCGATGGGCGGTGGCGCAATCGCCCTGCCGGACGATCCATCGGCGGTTACCATCAATCCGGCCGGACTCGGAATATTTTCGCGACCGGCGCTCTCGGCAACCACTCGCTACCTTTACTTTACAGATGCGGAAACCGCTTATCACCCCGCAGAAAATATCGAACCGGACAAAATTCTCGATCAAACGTTGATCAGTGCGTTGGTAGTTTGGAAAAATATTCGCTTCGGAAGTTTTCGGGAGACCATTTACGATCAGCGGGTTTTGTTTACCAGCCCGCAACAATTTGTGGTTTATCCCGGTGAAACATCGACTAACCTGTTGCGCAGAAACTTTCCCTCGCGTGAAATTATTGCCCGAACGCAATTGGTGGAAAATGGGATTTCGGTGGGATTTCGGATCGGGTTGCAGTTTACAGCAGGCATTTTATTGCGCCTAACCCGATTGGAATATGGACTTACGGATCGCCAATATTTCCCGCGCGATATTTCTTCGGCTGCGCCGGGATCAACGATTACATCAGATTTTTCGACCGGAAATTTGTACGCATCACAAACATTTGACGAACGCAGCACCAAACCGGGCTTTACGATTGGTGTGCTCAACCGCTTTTCCGGGCGACTGGTGGTAGGTGCCGTTTATCATTTTCGCCCGACATTTAACGTGACCGGCGAAACATATTTGCCCGCGTTCACCTTTCGCAACGGACAGCAACTCACGGAGTTTCCGGCAGAACAATTTCGTAAAGTCACTTTCAAATGGAATATGCCGGATGCTTTCGGCGCCGGATTCGCATATAAATATCGCGGATGGATGAACCTCACGCTGGATCTGTGGCGCGTCCGATATTCCGAAATGACCGAATCGTTAGCGGATGACGGCTTCACCAATTTGATCCAGAATGATCAAACCGGCAACGCAAATGAGCAGGATTTGTTGTTGGAAGACAGTTGGGAATGGCATGCCGGAATGGAATATATTTTCCGGTTTTTCTCTAAAAATCGTCGCTTTCCGGTGCGATTCGGGTTTTACCGCAAATCAGCCGGCGTGCTCCACAGCGAAGGCAACGCGGATAATTTTCAGCAAATTTTCCCCAAACCCTCATCGGAAAATCATTACACTGGCGGGCTGGGATTTTTATTTGGCGATCGCCTGCGTTTTGACGGCGCGATCGACATCTCCGCAAACGGCTTTATTTTTATGGGCACATCCGTTTACACATTCTAAAAAATCTGGAATAACCCGACGTAATCAATTTTGTGTTTGTAATTCGGGAATTCTTCGCGCAAACGCGATTTCAGCACTTTTGTCGATGGTTCAATTGCGAAAACAGTTAACCCATTATCCGGTGTGGACACCCGAACCACCCAACTGACTTTGCGCATGATTACGTTCACCGAAATCTGCGGTTTGACCTGCAGGCGTTTGTGCACCGGCCTTTTTATTAATGTTTCCATCATTTGCATAAATTACTCCTTTGTTACGGCTTCCCGTATGTTACAGCGATGTTCGGTTGATAAGATCCGCCCCTGCCATCCGGTGGCGGAGGCGGAATCATTATCGGGTAATTCGCTATGGGCGATAGCTTTTTATTAACGATCTACACTTCGGATGTGCATCCCTTGCACAGGTGGCGCAAAGAATTTATCATTCCTCAGCTATTTTAAACATCAGCGAGAAATCTGATCATTTTGGGACAATTGCCAATCGAGATCTTCGATATATTGGAACAGCAATTCCTGAGTTTCCCGGTACGATTGCAGTTCGGCATTCTGCAACCACGGAAAAGATTCAGGTTGAACCAAATACGATGACACAATAAACGCCCGGTTCCGCAACCGCTGGTTTGTCGATGTTTGCAGGATTTTGTTCAAATCATGATTGGCGGCAGCGTAATCCAATATGGGATAAAACCGCTTCAAAATCATAATTTGTAACATGGCAGATTCCACAATGCCGTCGTTGTGATGCCGCAAATTTTGCTGATATGCTTTCAAAGCTTTTGCGACTTCCGGTTGCTGCAGACCCAGCGAGTCCGCTTTTCCGGTTGCGACAAACACCAACGCGGTTACCATCAACATCGCCATTATTTTCTTACTCAACTTCATTACGACTACCTCCATTTTACTGAATGACACAGTGATTAAGATAGATGCGCGCGCGTATATTTTCCGGTTTCAGCAAAACAATCATCACCAAAATTTCCTGTGAATTTATTTGCTGAAATCAGAAAAATATGAACAAAGACAGTAGCGCAATCGAACCCTGTCACTGGTTTTCAAGAAGTGTTGCCAATTGATTGGCACAATCAACGGAAGGCGCAATGGTTCGTTGGTGATATCCATGAACCGGATGCAACGGAAACTCGGTTTGCATCGCCTTAACTGTCACAGAGCCTTCTCCATTGAAAAAGCACATGACAATCTGACGATCCTGAACGAGTTCATATTGCCCATTGTCCAGACGCTGAAAACCCAACGATAGCAAATGAGAATCTGTTAAAGGTAGTTTATTTGTATGAGTAGCCATTGTGATGTCTCTTTTCATTTTGTAACATTTGTGAAACACAATTGCAATCCCGCTTTTAAAAAACATCGCCCGGTACGCGACTTACCGGGCGATGGGTTGTTACAGGAGGTCCAATCTGCAACTGTCTTCGCTAATAGTAGATACAAGTGCTGTGCCAGTTTTTGGCTGAATCTGCAATGTGTTATTTATAATCAACTTACAGCAAGCAATCTGTTTTGCGCCAATTTTCACTTGGATGGTACAAAACATGGAATGGAAGCTACGCTCACACGCTTAAGTAATTAAAAAACAGTAATATAACCACAATGGCACATTTGTACCAATTGGAACAAATGTGCCACCCATTAAAAATCATTGATTTTGATCAGCTTTTGGGAGGTGAAAAAACAGGATTTTCTTACTTTTTGGAGCGAATCAGCCGGTTATTCAACGCTTTGCGGGACATCCCGATCAGTTGTGAGGCAAGGGTTTGGTTGCCGTCCGCACGTTTCAGCGCTTCTTCGATGAGCATATCCTCAATTTCTTTCATCGATGGGCAACGGATCGAGAAACACCACGCCTTTGTATTCGCTGCGCTCATGGGTTTGGGCAGATGACGGTGTCGCTCGAATCGGGCTTTCCGCCAATCCAACCCGCACTTTGAATGTTTCCAGCGACAAAATGCCGCCGGTGTGCAAACTCAACGCGTCATAAATCATCCCTTCCAGCTCGCGGATGTTACCGGGAAAACTGTAGGTTCGCAGCAATGTGAACAATTCTTTTGGCGATGTCGGTTTCTTTTTCTTCAATTCGTTGGCTGCTTTTTCGAGAAAATGATCCACCAGCGGCACAATATCTTCCCGGCGTTCCCGCAGCGGCGGAATATGCACATGGTGGGATTTTAACCGATAATACAAATCCTTCCGGAACGTTCCGGCAGCCTGCATTTCATCGAGATTGCAGTTGGTTGCCACTACCACCCGTGCATCGGATACTTTGGGCACATCCGATCCGAGCGGATAATATTTGCTTTCCTGCAGCAACCGCAACAACTTCACCTGCGATTCCATGCTCAAATCGCCGATTTCGTCCATAAACAATGTGCCTTCCGTGGCTTGTTCGATCAATCCTTTGCGATTGTCATCCGCACCGGTGAAAGCACCTTTTTTGTGTCCGAACAGCGTATCGGAAAACAGCGTATCGTCCAGCCCTGCGACGTTTACCGTCACAAATTCACCTTTTCGCCGGCTGAGCCGGTGAATCGATTTTGCGATCAGCTCCTTCCCCACTCCCGTTTCGCCGGTGATGAGCACCGGTAAATAGGTTTGGGCAACTGCTTCCAGATATTGGAAAATCGCCCGCATCGTCGAATTTTGGGTCACAATTTCTTCGAACACTTCCGGATGCTGCAATTCGCCGGTGAGCAAATATTGTTTGAGCAATTTGTTTTGCCAACGCACTTCGCTCATTTCCATCGCGCGTTTTACGGAGCTTACCAATCGCGAATTATCAACCGGCTTCACGATGTAATCGAACGCGCCCATTTTCATGCAATCAACCGCCAGTTCCACATCGTTAAGCGCAGTGATGATAATCAACGGAATATCCGGATAATCGCGAATAATCTGTGGCGCAAGTTCCTCGCCAGGCAAAAACGGCATGCGCATGTCCAGCGCAACCAGCGAAAATTCCTCGCTTTTCAGCATCCCCTGCACTTCCCGGCTGTCCGAACAGGTTTGGATATTGTTAAAACCGGCGGATTTCAGGGTCAGTTTGGCGCTTCGTAAAAATTGTTCCTCGTCATCAACGAGTAAAATCGGATACACAGGATAAGTTGTCATAATTATTTGTTTTTATTTCATTTAGCTGTTTGTATTATTTAACCGGATGCGCAACCGGCAACCGCAGCGAAACGGTCGTTCCGTGCCCCGGTTCAGAATCAAACAAAATGGCACCGTTGTGATCTTTGATAATTTGATACGAAATCGAAAGCCCAAGTCCGGTGCCCTCCTGATCCAGTTTTGTGGTAAAAAACGGATCGAACACATGATTTCTATTTTTCGGATCGATGCCAACGCCTTCGTCGCGCACTTCGATCACCACTTTTTCTTCAATTTCATCGAACCAGGTGGATACCGAAATGCTTTTTTCCGGATCGTCCACCGCATGGCAAGCGTTGGTTAGCAAATTGATGAGCACCTGCTCCAACTGTTGACGATTGCCGTGAATAATCGGTAAATTTTCTGCCAGATAAGTTGAAAAATAATAGGTCGATTTGTGAATGAGATTGTTGCTCAACAGCACTGCAGATTTTACCACCGCATTCAAATCGATATTTTGATTTAAATCCCCTTTATCTTTGCGCGAAAATGCTTTCAGGCTGTTGACAATTTTTTTGATGCGCACCGCACCGTCGATGATGCCCGCCAGCGATTCTGTAATGCTCTGCCGCGATTCCGTAAACGGGATACTGGCAAGGTGAAACTCACCGTTTTGCTCATAATATTCATCCAGAATCGGGCGGATATTTTTCCACGCATCGGACAAAAATTGGGCATTTAACAATATGAAATTATTGGGGTTATTCACTTCGTGAGCGACACCGGCTACCAGCACACCCAGCGATGCCATTTTATCAGCCTGAATCAACTGTTGCTGCTGCCGCCGTTTTTCGTTATCGATGTGCTTCAGCTCAGTGATATCGTTGATCAAACCGTCATACGAAACAACGCGCCCGCTTTCATCTTTGTGCAAAACGATGGTATTTTTGATCCAGCGAACGCTACTGTCCCGGTGCCGAATGCGGTGCTCAAACGGCGCAACTTCCTCACCGTTTTGGGCTTTTTGGGTGAGCGCCCGCACCACTTCCTGAT
Source organism: Calditrichia bacterium (assembly GCA_020634975.1). Lineage (NCBI taxonomy): Bacteria > Pseudomonadati > Calditrichota > Calditrichia > Calditrichia bacterium. The sequence goes on from JACKAQ010000003.1 coordinate 296,806, forward strand.
CATCCTCATACACCATTTCGAACCACAAACCGGGATTATCCAGATAATCTTTCGATGAATAACCGGTAACCGCCTGGCAACCCGGACCGTGATAGGTGTAAACCGCTTCGCCGTTTTCGATGAAAACGGTGTAAATATAATCCGTGAGATATTGCACCAGCCGTTTATAGCTTTGCTCGCTATCGCGGAGGATATCCTGCAGCTTTTCCCGGCTGATCTCCAGCCGTTCCAATTCCTTAATCCGCTTTTTCAGCGTGTCCAGTTCTTCTTCGGGCTGCTGTTTTTTGACGTCATCCGGCTCGGACATAGGACTTCAATTTCTTTATTTACAATTGCTTATCAGCGATAATTATGTTAACGCCGATTTGATTTCGCCAACCAATTTACGAACGCTGGCAACCGCGCTATCAATATCTTTTGCTTCAGCGATGGCGCGAATTACTGCGCTGCCGACAATCACGCCGTCACAGTACGGGGCGATGGCGCGGGCGGTTTCCGCGTTGGAAATACCGAATCCCACTAACACCGGATGCACGATTTGGGAGCGCAATCGCTCCAGAAATATCCGCGTTTCCGGTGGCAGCGTATCCCGTGCGCCGGTTACGCCGGTCAGCGAAACGGCGTAAACAAACCCGCCGCTTTGGCTGTTTACCAGCTCAATCCGCGATTTTGGCGTATTCGGTGCCACCAAAAAAATAATATCCAAATCCCGTTCGCGGGCCATTTCGCAAATGCGTTCGCTTTCTTCCGGCGGCAGATCGGGAATAATAAAACCACCGGCGCCGGCAGCTTTGGCATCGTCCATCAATTTTGCCCAGCCGTAATGCATAAACGGATTGCTGTATCCCATCAAAATTGCGGGAACAGATTGCGCAGCGGTAAAATCCGCGAGCATTTTTAGTGATTTTGCAAGAGTTGTGCCGTTTTTCAGGGCAACTTGCGCGGCGTTTTGGATGGTCGGGCCATCTGCCAGCGGATCGCTGAACGGGATGCCCAATTCCACCAAATCGGCACCGGCGTCCACAATTGCGTTCAGCAACGGCAGCGTAGCATCCGGCGTCGGAAATCCGGTTGTCAGATAAATGGACAACATTTTCTCGCCGTTGCGGCGCTTTTCGTCAAGGTATGTTCGAAAATTCGATGTCATTATTTTCTTCCGTAACAATTCTTCATTCGGTACCGGCTGGTCCCGTTTCCATTTTAAGATTGGAAGATAACCACCAACCGCGATAGAATCCAATTGTTTCAGGTGAAAAAATAAAAAAAAAAACACCGCCGGGCAAAAGCCGCGACGGCGTTGTGTGGAGAGTGCTACTGTATGAAGGCTATTCGGTTAGTTTTCGATTTTGTAAATGGTGACACCGTAATTGACCGGATCGCGCGGCGGTGCGCTGTTCCAATCACGGAAGGAATGGGAATCGTCGGATTCGTAATGGAGCACGTAATCGCCGGCACGCAGGAAAACGGTATCGTTAAATTCCCGGTTTTTGCGGGCACCACCGGCATAATCGGTGCTGCGATAAGTCATTTCCCAAACCACTTTGCCGCTTTTGGCATCTTCGATCCAGGCGTAATCGAACATCTCGCCGCTGCGCCCTTCGCCGATGGCGTAAACGCGAACATTGCCGTCTTTATTCAATGAAAACCGTTCTTTGCGGTTTTCCCAATCACCAACTTCCACAATGCGAGCGATGATATTTTTGTCCATCTCTTCGCGGTATTCGCCAATATCGCTGGATTTGAAATTGTCATCCGCTGCAATAATGGTGATGCCCCATGCTTCCTGATCAAACGGCGGAGAGGCGTTCCAATCACGCCAGGAGTGGGAGCCATCGGTCACGAAATGCACCATGTAATTGCCTTTTTTGAGATCGATCACTTCGTCCGACAGCCGGTTTTTGCTGTTGCCGCCGGCGTGATCGGTATCGCGATAATTCATTTCCCAAACGCGTTCGTGATTGGTGGCGTCGGTTATCCAGCCGTAATCATACATATCGCCACCAGTGCCTTCGCCGATGGCGTAAACGCGCACTTTCATATCTTTTTTGAGCGAAAATCCTTTGCTGACGTATGCGTCATCGCGCAGTTTATTCAGCTCAACAATCACGTTTTTGGCCGGAATATCTTCGTAATTATACAATTTTACGTTGTTGCGATCCGAATCTTTTTCGGTGTAAATGCTCAATCCCCAAAATGCCGGATCGTGCGGCGGCGGGGAATTCCAGTCGCGCGGGGTGTGCGAATCATCGGTTACGTAAAACGCGGCGTATCTGCCGGCCGGCAAATTGATGGTTTCTTTCATGTAGCGGTTTTTTTCTGCGCCACCGGCGTAATCGCTGTCGCGATCGTCGAACCGCCACACTTGCCGGCGGGTATCCGCATTGATAATCCAGCCATAATCAAACGTGCCGTCGCGGGCTTCACCGAGGCAGTAAACAACGAGATCCGTTGCTTTGCTGAGTTCGAAACCTTGTTTCAAATATTCCTCTTCGCGACTGGTAGTGAGATTCACAACCGCTTGTTTTTTAAGCGTTTCCTGATAATCAATTACTTCCTGAGTGCTCAGCTTTTTGCCGTTCGCTGTCACAGTCACGTAAAAATCTTCGGACAATTCGTATTCACGATCATCATCGCGATCGCGTCCGAAAAAGAAGTTGGTAAAGCTCCAGCCATCGTGCCATTCCCATGAGGGAAAGTTGGCATAATACACCTCGTATCGCCCTTTGGGCAGCCGAACCGTATCTTTGTATTCCCGTAAACGGCGTTCCAGCCATTTGGAATTGGCGTCTGTCAGCTCCCAAACCACTTCGCGATTATCCGCGTTCAAAATCCATGCGCTGGTGGTCATGTAATTACGGCTGCGATGATGGGTGCCAACCGCGTCAATTTGAACATCCTGTTCGCTATCCAGCACGAATCCGGCAAATTTTACTTCTTCGGGATCAATTCGCTCGATTTTCACCAATTCAGTTTGCGCCAAAATCACCCCGAAAAATGAACTCGCCATTATCGCTGCTACCATCAATTTGAATGTTGTTCTCATTTTAAAACTCCCTTTATGGTCTTCGTTAACACTTTTCAAAGACGGGAGTTTTGAAATAAAGTTTCTATCGATGGGGCAAATCAGTAGTATTTTTTGGAGAAACCGGTAAAGCGGGTACATTTATTTGTGACGGATTCAAAGAATGATTCACT